>DAOTWO010000156.1:0-2807 GCA_034435855.1 Thermomicrobium sp.
GTGCCATCGGATCCGCCACGCCGGTACCGGAACGGCTTGGGATTGATCTGCTTGCGGACGATCTCCAACGTCACCTTGCTGACCACGTACTCGTCCGGCGTGACTTCGCCGGCCACCACTGCCTGGCCGAGTCCCCAGCTGCCCTCGATGACCACCAGCGAGCGGTCACCGGTCCGTGGGCTCAGGGTGAAGAGCACTCCCGCTGCCCGCGGCTCCACCAAGAGCTGGACGGCGACTCCCACCGCTGCGTCCTCGAGCCGAAGCCCCCGATGGACGCGATAGGCGATAGCCCGTGGTGTGTAGGCACTGGCCCAACAACGCCGGACTGCGCGCGCAAGTTCGTCAAATCCCTGGATGCCGAGGTACGTCTCGTGCTGACCAGCGAAACTCGCTGTCTGACTGTCTTCGTCAACCGCACTCGAGCGTACGGCGACAATCGGCTCCGCGCTACCCACAGTGTGGCCAAGCTGGGCGGATGCGTCGGAGAGATGCCGTGCAAGTGTGTTGGGGAGTGCTGCTGTGGTGAAGGCCTCCTCCACGCGCGCGGCCAGCGCTGCTGCCGCATCGTCAAGACTGGGGTAACGGTCGAGTTCGAGGCGAAAGAGCCCGGTCAGTCCATTTTCCTCGAGGAAGGAGCGATATGCAGCACTGGTCAGCGCGAAGCCGGGCGGTACAGGGCATCCCGCGGCAAGCAGCATACCGAGGCTCGCTGCTTTCCCCCCGACGAGAGGACGATCCGCTTCCCGCAGTGTCGCGAAGTTGAGAATGAAGGGTGCGTCATGCATGAGAACCATAACTCCTCTCCGGGCCTTGCGACGCTTCGTCCAGGATCGTTACCACACCGTTGTCACCGTCGACGCGGAGCATTTGCCCGGTGCGAAGACGCTTGGTCGCAACGCCAGTCCCGAGGACGGCTGGAATCCGGTATTCGCGAGCGACGATTGCGGCGTGTGACATCACACCACCAATATCGGAGACCATCCCGCGGACGCGCGCGAGCACGGGGCCCAGCTGGGCTCGGTAACCGAGCAGACAAGGATCTCACCGTCGCGGACGTCCTGGAGCTCCTCCACACTCAACACAACACGAGCGGGTCCTTCGGCGACACCGGGTGCGGCAGCGAAGCCACGCAACAGGTTCCCCTCATCCGGACTCAGCCAGGCCCGCAGCCGTTCCGGCGTAGTGCCCCAGAGCATGATGATCGCCGGATCGCCGATCACCTCTGGAACGACACCGAGGGCCGGCGGTGGTGCCCAGGCGCGCAGCTGCTCCATGATCTGCCGTCGCCGGGCGATCTCGGGGGGCCAGTAGGCTGGACCACGCGATGCCAAACCGATGCTCCAGCCGAGCAGGAGATCCATGAACGCACGCTCAACTTCCGTGTAGTGCAAGAGGAAGATATCATCGACATTCTGGAAGAAGCCCTGGGAGACAAACAACTTGCCGAGTTCTCGCACTTTGTTTCAGAAACGGCTCTGATACCAGTGCTCAACATAGAACTTGTGATCCTCGATCGAGTAGTAGACGTCGCGGGTCAATGCGAGGATCTGATCAAACGCCTGCTTTTCCTCCTCGGTGGCGAGGAGTTCTCGGTAACCCTGCGTGATTCGGTCGCGCTCTTGCCGCAGGGCCTCAGTATCACGCTCCAGGTTCTCGCCGCGCTGCAGGCGCTGGATGTAGTCAGCCAAAACGCTCACGACCGGGGTTGGGTCATCGATCCAGGCGCGGTGATGGTGCTGGAAACCGTCACCGGTGTTCATGTAGAACCAGGGATCAGCGCTCTGCTCCCACTCGGCCAACCAACGCTGGCCTGCTTCGCTGTTCCGGAGTGCAGCAAAGACGCGCTCACCTGTGCCGTCAGCAAGGAAAACGTCCGCAACGCCGAGTTCGAGGGCTTTCCGGGCCAGGCGCTTCACTTCGTCGTTCGGACGGAACATGCTCACGTCGATCGCGCCGACCATCCGCGTCCCTTGCTGGTCAGAGATTTCTGGGAATGTCTTCTTGCAGAAATCGTAGAAGGTGAAGTAGGCGGCGAACCCGATCATGACAATTTCCATATGGATTTGCCACACTCGGAAGATGCTATCGATCAGATCGTGGTACGCCGTCAAGTTGTCCATTGAGGCGCCGTAGCCACGACGGCTGTAGACATACTCTGCTGGTTTAACGTCGGGGAGTTCCGGAAACTGGATTGCGACCAGCCGATCGATCTCGCCGATTAACTTCTGCTTCCACTCGTCGTAGAGCGTCCGCCAGTTCACGTAATAGTAGCCGGCCCGTTCCTGGAACCAGGAAGCACGGCGCTCGATGAGTGCGGGGTCAGTGACCGGAGTCGAGCTGATATAGACATACCCGTTGAGGACGCGGAAGTCGATTCCCATCGCCGGCGGGATACAGAACATGCGATTGCTCATCTCACCGATCGCCAGGTATCCCGCCTCGGCCGTGATGATGTCGAAGGGGGTCATCGCCTCCGGGAAGTGCATGCCGTGAAAGAACCAGAGGCGCTGCTCTTCTTCCGCTCGCCGGTCTTCGCTGAAGAGGAGCTCGTACGGATAGAGCTGCTCCCACCCTTCTGCCCCGGGTGGTGTGCCGACGTCGAACGGGCTCGGGAACCGCAAGGCGCCGCTCATCCGCTCCTCCGATCTCTCGCCGACCGCACTGACTTCATTCCTAATCATGACCAGGATGTTGCAGTATGCAAGCCGTGCGTTCGGGAATGCGGAACAAGCGTCGCCATGCGAGGTCGGCTTGCTGCTGAGCTGACCGAAGGATCAGCCGACAACGACGTGCGTGCTGGTTGCCGT
>DAOTWO010000157.1:0-2602 GCA_034435855.1 Thermomicrobium sp.
ACGGTTGTCTTTCGATCACGTGATCGGACCGGTAATGAGACGACTTACCGGACGAAGCCGGACAGCCAGCCAACGATGCTCCCGCTCGTTGTCCTCGTGGACCGCGACTCTGCCTCAGCAGCGGAGATTGTCGCCGGAGCGCTCCAGGACTATGGTCGTGCCCGCATTGTCGGTGAACGCACGTTTGGCACAGGGACGGTGCTCATTGAATTCCGGTTGCAGGATGGTTCCGCACTCCTCATCGGTACCCAAATCTGGGTAACACCGAACGGCCGGCTTATTTGGCGGAACGGAATTGAACCAGACGTGCCGGTAACACTCGGGCCGAACGAGATGCCTCTGGCTCCTCGGAACGGCCAGCACGTGACGCTGGATGATCTGCGCACCGATGCCCAACTGACCGCGGCGTGGCAGCTTTTGACCGACGGAGATCCTGCGCAGACAGCGGTTGTGCATTCGGAGTGTATCGGATGTCGGTGAACGACTGCCTACAAGTCGCTTGCCGCGGAGTACCGCCTGCCGAGCTTGTGCAGGCCCGTGAGCTCTTTGCGAGCGGCGAGTATTTCACTTGCCATGAGGTGCTAGAAGAGCTGTGGCGACGCACAGAGGGGCCACTCCGCGACCTCTATCGTGGGTTAATTCAGATCGCGGTTGGACTCTATCACGCACAGCGTGGTAATGACGTCGGAGCGCGACGCGTGCTGGCACGGGGGCTTCGGCGTGTGCAACAGTACCCGAATGGATGCCTTGCTATCGATATCGAAGCGCTCTGTATCGGAGCATCACGATATCTTGCCTGGTTGGAGGCAGGCGCGTTGCCTCCCGCCCCACCACTGCCGGAGTGGCGCTGGTGTGGTGAAACCTTTGAGAGGGACAATAAGGAAGAGTTGACGGGAGTGTGAAGTCGTGCGGATACCAGAGCGACCGCAACGGATACTGGTGGTGATAGCTCATCCAGATGACGCGGAGTTCGTCTGCGCGGGGACGGTCGCACGTTGGGCGAGTGAAGGGAGCGAAATCATCTACTTGCTGGTGACGAGTGGTGACAAGGGCAGTAATGATCCAACGATGACACCAGAACAGCTGATAGCGATCCGTGAGGCCGAACAGCGCGAGGCGGCTCGTCTTCTGGGTGTGCAACACGTGGAGTTTCTCCGGTATCGGGACGCGGAAGTTGTCGCCGACCTTCGCTTGCGGCGCGATCTCGTCCGAGCGATCCGACGGTTTCGCCCGGATGCGGTTGTCTGCCAGGATCCAACCGCCCGGTATTTCGGCCAAGAGTACATTCAACATCCCGATCACATTGCCGTTGGTGAAGCAACACTTGCTGCGGTCTTCCCAAGCGCTCGCGATCGGCTGACCTTTCCGGAGCTCCTTCAGGAAGGTCTGGAACCTCACGTAGTGCCATACGTGTATCTCACGGGTGCGCGAGAGCCCGATGTGTTTGTGGACATCACAGCATTCTTTGAGCGGAAGGTGGAGGCCTTGCGGGCGCATCGGAGTCAACTGGGCGACTGGGATCCGGAACCGATGCTCCGCCTGTGGGCGCAGGATACGGCCGCGGAAGCGCGCCGTCGTGGCTGGCCCAATGCTGAGCAAATGCTCTTGGCTGAGGCGTTCAAGTTTTTCGACATTCGATAAACCTTCGTTGAGTGCGTGACGTTCGGGTGTTGCAGTGTGCAAGGTGGCTTGTTCTGATTGCAAGGGACAATGCCTGGTGGAGAAAGTGATACCCACGCACGAGCAAAGCAGTGGCGACAACGAGCCAGGCACGAGGCACAAGAGGGGCGTCGATAGGGGCGCGCGGGAGTAAGGAACGGTTGGTGGAACGCTCGTGCAGAACAGCGGTACAGGCGGAGTCTGCGCGAAGCGAAACAATCATGCCCCGGTACCGGGAATCCGCACGCAAGGCGACACGCTTGTCTGCCGGTTGTCAAAGCCTCACGATAAGCCAGAATCGCTGGAAGGGGGCGAAAGAGGAACCAACTCGTCGATCGCCGTTGAGAACTGACTCAAGGACCCAAAGTGGGACTCGGTTTTCTGGTGCATGCCAAGGATGGCTCAGGTCAGCATAATTGTGGAAAGGATACCGGGGTGTGTGCTCGAATTAAATTGGAGAGATTGGTATAAGAAAGAAAATGTGTATCGGGTATATTCACAGGTGATGTAGCATTCTGGAAATACTAGCGTCGATATCATGGAAACAGAAGTCGATGAGCAAGAAAAGATATCGGTGTGCCAGGGGGGGGTGTTTGCTGGGAATACTCGGGGCTGTGATGAATCAAACGTCGATGGTGGCAAACTGCTGTTTCCTCTGTGGGTGGGCGTGGACAAGAGTCTGCTGAGGAATGGTGACAACGGTAGGGGACGGAGACTCCTGCGGAGTCGGAAGCAACAAACAGTGTAATGAAAACTCTCGGGTGAGGCTTGCACGGGCGTCGTCCGCGGGTTGCAGACAAATTCGGCCGAAGATGGCACTGGGGAAGAACAAACACGAGGACTGCCTACCCCAGACACGAATACGGTAAGAGATTGAGATGTGACAGTTTTGCACGTCTGGTATGTTCGTCTTTTTCTTTGCTTCCCCTTCGGAATAGCTGGC
>DAOTWO010000158.1:0-5536 GCA_034435855.1 Thermomicrobium sp.
GGATACTCTGCCCGAGGCCGCGACCGATCTCCGGGAGCTTCCCCGCGCCGAAAATGATCACGACAATGAACAGGACGATCAGCAGCTCTTGCCATCCAAGATTGGGCATCGCTCGCCTTTGCCTCCTCTGCCGTCACGGGCACACCCGCGCTGAGGCAATTGAACACCTGCAGCCCGCTCTTGGCAACCACTCTGGCGAGTTCACCTCGATGACCGATCCCTCGCCGTCGACAAGCTCCATCTTCTCGATTTCGCATGCTCTTCTCGCTTCATCCCACCGTGTCACAGCATGTCCCGCCAGCATGAGCACTGCCTCCAGACAGCTAGCCCCCGCTCGTCTTTGTGCGAGCCGATCCTGCAGTGGAATGCACTCGAGAGCTCCGTTCTTCACCAATTGTCCGGTTCTCCGATGCGCTGCACCCTCTGGCCGTGCCAGTGCCCTCTCTTCCCTCTTTGGTTCAAACAGGGAAATCGACATTAGCTTGCCACAGCCGGAGCCCTCATGGGAGCGTAGACTCAGAGGGGAAAGGAGTCTGTCTCGTGGAGCAGCGATCGTTCTCCGTACAAGTCGATATCCATTGCCATGTCTTGCCCGGTCTCGATGACGGTGCGCGAGACCGTGATCAGGCGCTGGCAATGCTTCGTATTGCGGTACAGGACGGGACACGCATCCTCGTCGCCACACCGCACGCTCGCCGTTGCGACGCGCACACGGTTCGCGTGACCGCCGAACTCCTGCGTGAGAGTGCGGCACAACAGGAACTTCCCCTGGAACTCCTTGTCGGTATGGAGGAACAGCTCCTGCCCGATCTTCTGGAACGCTTGCAGAGTGGCGCCGCATTGCCAATCGGGGACACGCGATGGGTGCTCGTCGAGCTTCCCGACTGGACACAGTGGCCAACGACACTCCCCGCACAGCTCCTCGAACTTCGCTCCGCTGGCTTTCGCCCGATCTTGGCTCATGTCGAACGATACATCCCGATTCAGCGGGAGCCAGCACTTGCCCTTGAGGCCATCCAGGCCGGCGCGCTTCTTCAGGTTAATGCCGACTCACTCTTCGGACAGAACGGTCACGCTGCCCAGCACGCTGCCGCTCGCTTGGTGCGTGCTGGTGCAGTCAGCATCCTGGCGAGCGATGCTCACAGTCCAGACTGGCGAGCGCCCCGTCTCCGGGATGCTCTCGAGCGCGTCGCAACACTCGCGAGTCCAGAGGCGGCCGAGCGCTTGCGGGATACCGCGCTTGCCGTCGTGCAGGATCGCGAGGTTCCACCGCCCAATCCCGATCCGGAACTCCTTGCGGTGCCCACGACATTCCTCGAGCGCCTGCGCACGTGGGTCGGCGTCTAAGACAGACGCTGCGTCTGGCACAGCCCTAACGCTGCGGCCACCGCTCGCGCTGCGCGCTGTCCACTGGCAATACAGTCAGGTACCCCAACCCCGTCATACGCCGCGCCAGCCAGCGCCAGCGCAGGCCAGTTGGCCAAGCGCCGCCGCAGCGTCGTGACCCGTGTCCGATGACCGACCAAGTACTGTGGCAGAGCTCGCTCGTGGTCAGATACCACAGCATGGAGAGGTTCTGCTCGAACACCGGTCAAGGCGCGGAGTTCCCGGAGCGCCACCGCGACGAGCGCCTCCGGGACGGCATTGCCTGCCGACCAGCCGCGATTTCCCCGGAAGAAAACACGCGCAACCGCGAGATGCTCCGGTGCCCGCCCCTCGAACTTATTCGTTACCCAGGTCACTGCTGAGATCGGGCGCCCTTCCCGCGCTGGGACGAGAAAGCCCCGGTTCCGAGCGACCGGTTCGAGCGCCTCACGCTCATAGACGAGCGTCACAGCAGCACTTGAGGTGTAGGGGATCGCACGGAGAAGTTCTGTCGACCCGGGGTCGAACTCCTGCAACAGTTCCGCTGCTTTCCATGCTGGAACCGCGAGGACAATGCCGTCGACCTCGAGTTCTGTTCCGTCGACAAACTCTACCGTGAAGCCCGTCGCTCGTGCTCGGATGTTCGTCGCCGCTACACCGAGGCGAAGGTTCGTGTGACGGAAACTTGCCACGGTGGCCAGGACAAGCTGTTCCATCCCACCGCGTAGCGTCAGAAACGGCGAGCGCAGCAGACACGATACCGACTCCTGAACGGTCTGTGGGTCTTTCACGTGGGGTTGCTGCACTGTCACTCGCTTCAGTGACGACTTCTCCAATTCACGCGCCGCCGAGGACGGCTCGCTCGGTGCTGACATGGCATACCTGGTCGCCCCACGGACGATCGCTCGGAGGAGGCTCCCCGCTCGCTGTTCAAGTTCGCGGAACTGTGGATAGGTCGCGAGAAGACTCAGCTGCTCGGCATCACCACCATAAATACCGGCCAGCAACGGCTCAGCGACCTGCTCATAGAACTCTCGCCCGAACCGCCGCTGCACGAACGCTGCGAGCGACTCGTCCGCCTCATCGCAGCGCGGAGGGACAAGAAACTCACCGAGAACACGCAATTTGCCCCATGGCGAAAGGAGCGGACTGCCCAGCAATGATCCGAGGCGGGTCGGCACGAGAAGGGACAAACCGTCCGGTAAGGGAACGATTTGCCCGTGTCGCACAATGCTGGCGCCAGCGCGATCAGATCGCAGACCAATAAGCTCCTGTGTTAGCCCGAGCGCACACACCAGTTCGGTCGCGCTGGGTTTCGAAGCAACCCAGGAATCGGGGCCATGCTCGATGAGTACCTCACCCCAGCGCTCTGTCCGGATCCATCCGCCGAGTCGCCCACTTGCCTCGACCAACGTCACGCGCACCGCCGGACTGAGGCGCTCCAGCTCCCACGCCGCGGCCAGTCCGGCAATGCCGCCTCCAATGACTGCGATCTCCATCTGGCTGCTCATGGTGTTCCGACTCGAGCCTGCTGCAAGGTGCGACGGACCGCCGCAGCGATCGCCCGGCAGAGCAACGGATGGTCATTGAGCATTGCTGGTCGTTCCAGCACAATCCCCAAGGACTCCGCATACGACCGGTGCGCGATATCAACGTCGTAGAGCACCTCGACGTGATCACAGACAAAGCCAATCGGGACGAGCAGCACCCGTCGCACACCGAGTCGCGCGAGTTCGTCCAGCGTCTCCTCCACGGTCGGGCCGAGCCACGGTTCCTCACTCGCGCCTTGACTTTGGAAGGCGAATCGCCAGGGCTGGTTTGGGAAAGCGGCGACGACGAGGCGCACGGACGTCAAGATTTCCTCGTGATATGGATCACCCCAGTCGAGAATGCGCGTCGGAAGGCTGTGCGCCGTGAACAAGAGCACAACTTCATCGCGTTCTGTCTCTGGTATCCGCTGTAACACCGTACGAATCCGATCCACCCACGCGGCGATGAAGTCCGGCTCGTCCTTCCAGCTCTCGACAGCATGCACCGGAAGGGTGGCACCGTGCTCTGACAGAGCCTCCTCGAGCCGTGCCAGATATGCCCCGACACTCATCCGCGAATAGTGTGGTGCCATGACCACAGCAACCAGACGATCAGCTCCATCATGCAAGATCTGCGGAACTACCTCACGGATGTAGGGATGCCAGTGCCGCATGCCAACGTACACCTGGTACGTCGCTCCGTCTTCTGCCGCCGTCTCCTGAAGAACACCCGCGACGCCTTCCGCCTGTGCTCGCGTCAACTCAAGGATCGGTGAGCGCCCACCAATAGCACGGTAGCGTTCGGTGAGGTCTGCCAGGAGTTCGGGGGTGTACGGCCGACCGTGGCGGACATCGGCCAGATACGCGGGAAGATCGTCCAAACTGTTCGGCCCGCCGTAAGCCATCAGTAAGACCGCGACTCGCTCTGGCGCCATCACGACACCCCTTTCCTTGCATCAGTCCTGCGGCACGAGCGGCCACTCATGCACCAACTCCACGAGGTATGCGACCGCGTCAGGTGGAGTCTCTGGGAGAACACCATGCCCGAGGTTGAAAATGTGCCCAGGACGTCCACCGGCCTGCCGCAGGACGTCCCGCACAGCTCGCTCGAGATCGGACCGCGGGGCGAGTAGCCACGCCGGGTCGAGGTTCCCTTGGATCGCTCGCTCGCCAATCAGCTGCCAGGCACGGTCGAGCTCAACTCGCCAGTCGACACCGATGACATCCGCGCCTGTTTCTGCAACCAGATCCAGAAACCCCGCCGTTCCCGTACTAAAGACAATCACTGGCACGCCAAGGGACTGGATTTCTTGGACAATCCGTTGTGTCCACGGGAGCACTGCTTCTCGGTAGAGTACTGGAGCCAGTGCCCCTGCCCAGCTATCGAAGAGCTGCACGGCGTTGGCACCAGCTGCCACCTGCAACCGCAGGTAGCGGATCGTGAGATCGGTAAGCGTATCGAGCAGCAACTCCCATTCGGTCCGATGCGTGAGAAGGAACCGCTTGGTTGCCAGGAATTGGCGTGAGCTCCCACCCTCGATCAAATAACTCGCCAGCGTGAACGGAGCACCAGCGAAACCGATCAGGGCGATTTCCGTTGGCAGCTCCCCGCGTACTATGCGAATCGCCTCAGCAACTGGCACCAGTGCCGTCTCATCCGGATCGGGGAACCGCAAAACTCTGGCCGGATCACGCAAGGGTTGCCCGATCACCGGGCCATCACCAGCGGCGAAGGTGACCTCGATTCCCAGCGCGAGTAGCGGTAAGAGAATATCCGCGAAAACAATCGCAGCGTCTAGCGAGAAGCGTCGCAGCGGTTGCAGCGTAACCTCGGCAGCGAGTTCCGGGTGCTGACAGAGCTCGAGAAGGCTGTAGCGCTCACGCAGCGCACGATATTCCGGGAGGTAGCGACCGGCCTGTCGCATCAACCACACAGGCGTCCTGTCCGTCGCTTGACGGCGACAGGCACGCAGGAATCGTGAATCTGTCATTGTGTACTCCTGTCTCGCAGCTTCCCCGCACGCGCTCGCCGTCACGACGCGCGAACGAGGACTCTCTCTGGGCTCGGAGTCTACCACTGTGCGTACCGTGTCGCTGTCCTGTTCCCCACACGCATCTTAGGAACGATTGGCTATACCAGGCCCTCTGAGCACGTCCGAATCCCCACTATGAGACAAGGAAGGAGCTACGGCATGAACGCAGGGAAAAGCGTCTCATTCCGGGAGCGTTGGGTCTCAGCCGGACGGAGCCTGACACACGCGCTACGTGTGAACGATCGTAATCTGGATCTTCGCCGAGAATTCATCCGCTTGACGCCTGCCGACATTGCTGTGCTGGCCAAGCTTGCACCATGGGGAGAGCGGGTCGCCGAGCGGATCGCGCGCCGCCTCTACGACCATCAATTTGCCTTTTCTGAGACGCGCCGGTTCTTTGAACAATTCGCACGCCGTAAGGGCATCACGCTCCAAGAGCTGCGGACCAGCCTGGAGCGCATGCAGGCAGCCTACTTTCGGTCGATCTTTGAGGAAGCTGCACGGGGTGGCACCTTTGGCCCGGAGTATTACGCTATGCGCCTTCAGATTGGCGCCGTACACAACCGTATCAACCTTCCGCTGAAGTGGTACCTTGGGAGTTTCGCGCTC
>DAOTWO010000159.1:0-25670 GCA_034435855.1 Thermomicrobium sp.
GCGGACTCGGGGTCGACCGGTTCGGTGCCTCCGCACCGGCTCCTGTTTTGGCCGAGCACTTCGGCTTCACCGTAGAGCATGTCGTCGCGCTCGCCCGCGAGCTCGTCGCTGCTACCTCTTGAGCTCGGCAGGACTGAAAATCTCTGCATGGAGTTGAAACGGCGGAGATCAATCTCCCGAGACGTTTGCTTCAGTATCCAATCACGGCCGCGGTGACCAGTGTGACGATCGGGCAGCTATTGTGTAACCCCGTGACATCCGGAAGTCGGTGGACAGGGCGTGCCAGCGCTCCGCCAAGTCCACATGCAGGAGGAGTGAGCAGAGTTACCCTTACATACCTTGTGTCTTGCAGCCAGTGAGTTTCACCAATTGCCCGCAAAAAAACGGTGGCTGCAAATATGGACTTTCAGCCCGGCTTACTCTGGAAGTGGGATAAATTCGATCCTACTCGTTTCGGGATCCTTGCGCACGGTGTAACGCTCCAGCCGATACCAGACGTACGTCGAGGGGGCGAGAGCAGCAGCTGCCTCATGCTTTGGGAGCTGTGCAGAGACTCTCGCTGCCTCTCGGGACTTCCAAACGCAGAAGGAGAGACAGTGCCGATTCTCATCAAGGTCACCAGCGAAGTAGCAGAGGAGTCCACCAGTGGCGAACGCTTCCTCATAGGCATGATCATCGAACTCAGTGAGGCGGACATCGTCAGAGTCAGGGCGCCGAAGGGATCGGAAGACAACGAGGTACCATTCCCCGCTGGGGACGTCGCGTAGAGCCTCTTCCCAGTTGAAACCACGCTCGATGGGCACTGTCTGATAGTGCGATGTGGTTGGGCGAAGTCGTGTAAACGCCTCCTGCTCACGCGACGGGCTTGGAAGTGTGAAAGGCCGCAAGACCACGCTTGACCCCCCTATTCTGCTACTCAGCAGGCCGCTTGGCCGGCGGAGCCTCTTGATGCAACTCGCGCCATCGCTCGCTCCAGCCATCTGTGATCCGAGCGACTGCTTGCACAATAGACTGCTCAGAGACGCGTGTCAAGCAGCCGTTCTCGAAGATTGGTAAACCGTCGACGAAGACTTCACAAATCGCTCGGCTAGTTGCCGAGTAAACGAGATTTTTCAAGAGATTATGCCGGGGCTGAAGCGAGAGATCATCAAGCGCTAAAGTAACAAAATCAGCCCGGTAACCGGGAGCGATCCTCCCGACGGGCATGCCGGCTGCTCGTCCACCGATTTCTGTTGCCATGGAGAGGACAGTCTTTGCCTCGATGGCGCTTGCGTTGAGGGCCATCCCCTTGACGAGGAGTGCTGCCAGACGCATGTCGTCGAAGATCGAGAGCCGGTTGTTCGCTGAGCCGCTGTCACAGCCTAGGCAGACCGGGACGCCTGAAGCCAGATACCTTTGTACCGGGGCGATCCCGTCGCCAAGGAAGAGATTGGCGCTGGGACAGTGGATTAACCCACAGCCATGGTCGGAGAGCATCGCGATCTCCTCGTCGGTCACCCAGACACCATGCACAATGTGCAAGCGTTCATCCAGCACCCCCAAACGCTCCAACCAGCCGACCGAACCGCAACCCTCGCGCTGGCGAAGTGCATTGACCTCATACTGCGCTTCGGCCACATGCATGTGCCAGGGCCGATCGAACTCAGCAGCCAGAGCCGCTCCTGCCCGGATCATCGCAGCCGACGCCCCATGCGGACTGTGAGGGGCGGGAATGATTAGCACGGAAGGATGGCCTTGATAGCGCTTGACGAGGGCACGCATGTTGGCTGTCGCTTGCTCCACAGTCTCACGGAAGGCGGACGGGGCCACTTCCCAATCCATAAGTGTTCGCGCTAACACAATTCGAATCCCAACTCGCTCGGCCGCCGCAATGACTGCCTCGCAGCGCTCGTTGTCTCCATGATGGACATAAAAGAACTCACACACAGTGGTGGTGCCGTTCCGAGCCATCTCCGCAAAAGCGAAGATTGCAGCCTCGTGGAGTTCCTCAGCTGTCAGTTGAGGGACGAAGTGATAGAGTGCCTGCTTCCAGGTAAAGAATTCCAAATCATCTCCCAGCCCTCGTAGTAGTGATTGAAACGAATGACTATGGGCGTTAATCAGTCCCGGAAGTAGAATTCGGCCATCCAGCACTCTGACCTGATCTGAACTCTCCATAGCAGTGACGAGCATATCCTGAGGAGCGACTGCACTGATGATTCCGTCGTTGACCAGGATTCCCCATCCAGCGCGAAGATCGCTTCCATCCCAGAGCAACTCTGGGAAGAACAGCTGCCTCATGGCAGAGCTTTCCCTTCCTCCACAACAATTTGGCCACGCTTCATAACTGTCTCGACCAGAGAAGCTCCGAAGTAGTAGGGAATGTAGCGATAACTGGGAACACCAAGGATAATCAGATCGCCTTGCTTCCCTGGCTCGATACTCCCGACCCGCTGATGCCGTCCAAGCGCGCACGCAGCATTGACTGTTGCAGCAACCAGCGCTTCAGCAGGCGTCAGATGGAAGAGCAGACAAGCCAGTCCGATAATCGTGCTCATCGACCAAATCGGGCTGGAACCCGGGTTAAAGTCGGTGCCAAGTGCGATCGGGACCCCAAGTTCCACCATGCGCCGAGTCAGTGGACGGCGTTCCTCACGAGTGAAGAGCGCTGCACCAGGCAGCAGGACTGCGATGGTACCCGCTCTCGCTAAAGCGCGGAGATCTTCCTCTTCCGCATACTCGAGATGGTCCGCTGAGCAGGCCCTAAGATCAGCAGCCACCAGTGCTCCGCCACTGTGCGATTTCTGTTCAGCATGAATTTTGGAGCGGAGGCCGTGGCGAAGGCCGGACTCGAGGATCCGTCGACTCTCCTCGGGCGAGAACGCCCCACCCTCACAGAAAACATCGCAATATTCCACGATACCAGTCTGAGCTGCGCTCGGGATGAGTTCTGCACAAATGGCGTCCAAGAACTCGTTTCGCCGGTCACGCCATTCTAGAGGCACCGCATGTCCGGCAAGTAGCGTCCCGACAACTTCAACAGGTGTTCGCTGGCGTACTTGACCGATCACATCAACGAGCCGCATTTCCTCTTTGGGATCGAGGCCGTAACCTGTCTTGATTTCGACGGTTGTCGTGCCAGCAGCAAGCATGCGAGCGAGACGGCTCGTAGCGGCACTGACTAAGGACTCCGTTGGACACGAACGGGTCAGGGCCACTGTCTTATGGATACCACCCCCACGCGCGAGAAGTTCGACGTACTCGGCACCGGCAAGAATTTGCTCAAATTCATCAATGCGGTCTCCGGCGAAGACGGTGTGCGTGTGTGGGTCAACGAAGCCAGGAATGACGCTGCGCCCCTCACAGGAAATGATTCGGGCTCCGTCGGCTCTCGCTTCATCAATGGGCGCTTGCGGTGTTGGCCCTACCCAACGAATGACTCCGCGATCGTCGATGGCTACTGCCCCGTTCTCAATGATCCCGAGCTCGGACTGTCTCGCTCCACGCTTGACCGTATTGCCCGGCGCGAGCGTTACAAGTTCCCGAATCTCCACGAGCAGCAGTGAGACCCGGCTCATCGGATGACGTCCTCTGGCGGAATGTTGGGAGGCGAGGGCAGACGGATCCCCCGCTCATGGGCAATCTCGATTGCTCGACGATATCCTGCGTCCGCGTGGCGCACCACACCCATGCCTGGATCAGTCGTCAGCACTCGAGAAAGTTTACGCTCTGCTCGCTCGGATCCGTCAGCAACGACCACCATACCGGCGTGGATTGAGTATCCGATCCCAACACCGCCACCATGATGAACGCTGACCCAACTTGCACCCGCGGCTGTATTGAGCAGTGCATTCAGGATCGGCCAGTCCGCGATGGCATCGGAGCCATCGCGCATTCCCTCTGTCTCCCGATACGGTGAGGCAACAGAGCCTGCGTCGAGATGATCCCGACCAATAACAATAGGAGCGCGGAGTTCCTTACGCCGGACCAGTTCATTAAAGCGAAGACCAGCCTGTCGGCGTTCATCGTAACCCAGCCAGCAGATGCGTGCTGGCAGACCTTGAAATGGCACGTACTCCTGAGCGAGTCGGAGCCATCGCTGAAGGGCGGTATTCTCGGGAAACAGCTCGGCTACTGCCTCGTCGGTGCGGTAAATGTCCTCGGGATCTCCAGAGAGTGCTACCCAACGAAACGGTCCCTTGCCTTCGCAGAACAAAGGCCGAATGTAGGCCGTGATGAACCCCGGGAAGCTGAACGCCTCCTCTTTCGGGACCCCGCCAAGGTGTCCTTGGGTCCGAAGGCTATTTCCGTAGTCGAAGACTACCGTTCCCCGCCGCTGCCACTCGAGCATGGCACGCAGATGCCGCGCCATGCTCTGCCGGGCAAGCGCTCGATATCCCTCAGGATCGCGTCGTGCGTAATCACGGGCTGCTAAAGGATCGAATCCGCTGGCCACATAATCGCGTGGTTCGTGGGCAGGTGTCTGATCGGTTACCACGTCGGGCACGAAGCGTCCTTCAGCAAGGAGCGCTTCATGGATGTCAACGGCATTCCCTATGAGCCCAACGCTCAAAGGATACCCGCCGGCACGTGCCTCGAGCACCCAGTCTACTGCCTGCTGCAGGTCGTCAGTGATCCGATCAAGATAGCCGATTTGTCGTCGTCTTTCTGCTCGCTCACGATCCACCTCAATGCAAAGCGCGATTCCCTCGTTCAAGCGAACCGCGAGTGGTTGCGCGCCGCCCATGCCTCCAAGGCCTGCTGTGAGGACGACCCGTCGCCGCAGTGTTCCGTTGAAGTGCCGGCGTGCTACCTCCGCGAACGTCTCGTATGTTCCCTGGAGAATCCCCTGAGTGCCGATATAAATCCAAGAACCCGCAGTCATTTGCCCATACATGGTGAGCCCGAGCGCTTCGAGCCGATCAAACTCACTAGGAGTTGCCCACGCCGGAACCAGTAGTGCGTTTGCTATCAACACGCGAGGAGCATCCTCATGAGTTCGGAAAACAGCTACAGGCTTACCGCTCTGGACGACAAGTGTCTCATCATTCTCTAGCTGCCTGAGTTCTCGGACGATTGCCTCGAACGCCTCCCAGGACCGAGCAGCCTTCCCACTGCCGCCATACACGATCAACTCGTCTGGCCGTTCTGCTACCTCAGGATCAAGGTTGTTCATGAGCATGCGTAGCGCTGCTTCCTGCTCCCAACCACGGCATTGCCGTTCCGGGCCGCGCGGTGCCCGTACGACTCCCGGCTTGCCAGCTTTCTTCTCAGACATGTTGTTCACCTCCTCAAGTCAACTCCTGACTCATGACTCGATCCATTGTCGGTGTCCCCGGTCAAGAAGAAGCCGCCGAGTTGCCGCGACCGCCTCAGCGACGGGCAGGTCATCCCGAGCGCGCTCGAGGAGGGGGCGGAGTTCCTCTAGGAGCCCTTGCGTCGATCGTGCCGTCGTCTCTGGAGGCCGGGCAGTAAGCGCAGCAACGCTTGTCAGGGCCTCGATTGCGAGGATATCCCAAAGCTGCGCGATTTGCGTCTGTAGGAGGCGCGTTGCGATCAGTGCGAACGACCCACGGTCCTCGATCCCAGCTGCGACCACTCCGCTGACGGTCTGGAGGGAGATTGGTTGTGCAGCAAGTCGTATCTCGGCCAGCACCGCTTGTGCAGCCAGTTCTAGAATGGCAAGTCCAGTATCGGCCTCGAAAGAGTTCTTAAGAAGACCTGTCGGGAGTCCAGACCACTGCTTATTCAATAGTTTACTAGTTCGCTCTGCACTACTCTGCGCTAACTGGAAGAGCGCTAGTCGCATGGTGTCAAGTGCCAATGCAAGATCCATCGATTCGAAGTTTCCACAACTAACAAGTGCCTCCACCTCAGGAAGGGCGATGGGGTTACTGGTATATCCATTTAGCCAGCGCTCAAGGGTTGCAGCCAGATGATCGCGTGCCTCCTCGGCGCTCACCAAGACCCACAGTGCGGTCCGAAAACTCAACGGATCTTGGAGGAGCCGCGCTGTCCTACCGAGGCTGCTACCTTGGAGCAGCTCGTGCATCCGCTCAGCGCACCGAGTTGCCAGTGGCCATGCTCGTGCCGCGACGACGATTGGATGGTATGCCTCCAAACGAGCAGCGAACGCCTCAAGAGCTGCAATGAGTACATGCATACTCTCCGACAGCAATTGATCGAGTGACGAGAGCGCGAGTGCTGCTGCGGCAACAGTCGGTGCACTGTTGTTTATGAGAATGAGTGTCTCAATTGGCTCAAGCTCCACGGCGGAGAAGAGGTGACTGACGAGCTCGGCATTTGGCCCAAGGTCCGATGCAGAGACTGAACCCCGCAGGGGAATCGAGAGTGAGACCTCGTTGGAGAGGATTCGCAGTAACCGATCAACTGTCTGTGGACGAACCGGTGCCCGTCCTGTCACACAGAGGGCTATCCAGCAGAAAATGATGCCACGAGCCACGGCTGACCCCTCGTCTTCCGCCGGAGCGATACGATGGCTTGCAAGCAAGCGTTGAGTCACTCGTGAGTGATCTAGGCCGGCAAGCGAGTGATCACGCAGGGCACCAACGCCAGTTGTCAACCCGTATACGTTCTTTCCCGCTGCTCGCACTCGTTCCGTGAGCTGCCAGGCGTGCTCGATACGAGCCCATGACGCAGTGCTCAGGGTGACTGGCTGGCGCGCCAGAACAACCTGCCAGAAGGTCTGCAACGTTATCGGGTCGTCACCGATCCTGATCATGCCTGGTTGTCTCCTGCGCTTGCGAGCGCGTTGCAGACGTTGTGAGTTGAATGACAGGAAGGTGCTCTGGGGGGAGATGGCAAAGGATCTCGTGCCCTGGTGTCACCTGCTGTCGGGGTGGAAAAGATGCATCGCAAAGGCCAGGACGAAAGAGAGGGCAGCGGGCCTGGTACGGACAGCCACCTCTTATCACCGCACGTCGTTCATTAACCTCGGGTAGGTGCACAACGTGTGGCACCACGCTGTTGACCAGTGCCGCTGTGTACGGATGGACCGCGCCATCCAACAGGCACTCTACTGACCCAGACTCTACAACGTGGCCATTGTAAAGAACCAGAAACCAATCAGAAAAGTACGTCGTAAGAACAACGTCATGCGAGATGAATACAAAGCTCAAGCCATGCTGTTGTTGGAGATCCCTAAGAAGTTCAATGATGGCTGCTTGGGTTGATACATCGAGAGCGGAGGTGGGCTCATCGAGAACCAAGATTGTTGGTGGGCCAGCAAGTCCGTGTGCGATCGTTACTCGCTGCCGTAGACCGCCAGAGAGATCGCGGGGCAGCCGTTGTAAGAGCTCGAGGTCGAGCTGGACTGCACGTGCGAGTTCGAGCACTGCCTCTTCTGAGTTGGCAGGACGCGGCTGACGAAGCTTCACCACCGCGCGCTTGAGAATCGCACCAACCCGGTGTCGGGGATTGAGCGAGACTTCTGGATTCTGAAAGACCATTTGGATAGCCCGACGTTGTTCCATGGAACGTAAGGAGAGTCGGAGCGGTAAGGCATGTCTCGCCCACTCAATGCGTCCCGAACTCGGTTCAAGAAGACCTACTAAAATCCGTGCCAAGGTCGACTTGCCGCTTCCGGACTCTCCCATGATGCCTATCGTTTGCCCTGCGAAGAGTGTGAACGAGACGTCCTGCAATGCTGGCTCATCGGCCTGCGGGTACCGGTGTGAAAGTTTCTCGACGCGGAGGATCACAGGGGCGTTCGCATCAGAGTGGAGCACCGTGCTTGTCGGCGGGACGGCCGAACGAGGATTGTCAGCTGCGTGCTCAGCCTCGGCAAGGGTTTCGCGAGCGAAGTGACAGAGCGATCGCCGAGCAGTGCCGAGTGAGACCCAGGATGGCGCAGTGCTTCTGCAGAGAGCAATGGCTCGGGGACAACGCGAGGCAAAACAACAGCCATCCCCGACTGCCCAGGGTGCAACTGGGTCTCCGGGTAATGTCTGAAGACGCATCTGCTGCTTACGGATGCCGAACTGGGGACGGCAGTTCAGAAGGCTCATGGTATACGGATGTCCGGGAGCTTGGCTAACTGCGCGAGCGTCTCCCTCCTCAACCAATGAGCCCCCATACAGTATGCCCACTCGATCACAGACGCGCTCAATCAGTTGTAAGTCATGAGAGATCAAGATAATCGTCGTTCGCCAAGACTCCTGGATCTCTGCGAGGAAGTCCATCAAGCTCCGTGCCAGGGTTGCGTCAAGGCCGCTCGTCGGTTCGTCAAGGAGCAAAAGGCGTGGATTACGAGCTAGAGCCGTTGCGATCATGACCCGCTGCTGCATCCCACCAGAGAGCTGTCCGGGATAGCTGCGGAGAATCACATCAGTTTGACGAAAGTGGAGTCGCTCCAATAGCGCACGCATCGCCGCTCGTGCTGCATCGCCGCGAACGCCCTTTGCTCGGTAGGACTCAGCCAGGTGTTGCTCAACCGTCAAGCGGGGATTCAGGCCTGATCCAGGATTCTGAAGAACAACTGCAATCTGCGTCGCCCATAACTTCTGCCACTGCTGCCGTTCTAGGGCTGTAAGCTCAAGTCCATCGAGCATGATCGACCCGGCTGTAATCCGCCCATTGCGCGGCAGATATCCGCCAATTGCCGCGGCAAGAGTCGACTTACCACAGCCCGATTCGCCCGCTATACCGTAGGTCTCGCCCTCAGTGATTGTCAGGTCGATGCCGTGCAGAACCGGGAGCCAACGTCCCCCAATCGCATACTCCACTCGCAACCCGGAAATCTGCAGCAGGGGCGTTCCTCCACCACGAGCAGTCATCGCTGCCCTCCGCTAAGTCCCTGCGCGACGAACTGAAAGGCAAGGATCAGTGATGCGACTGCCGCGACCGGAAACAACACCGGCCACCAAATCCCGTTCGGAAGAAAACCGTAGTGCTCATAGATGATGACTCCCCACTCCGCGGATGGTGGCTGGAGCCCGAGTCCAAGGAACGAGAGCGTCGCGGTCAAGAAAACGGCGTAGCCCGAGCGAAGAAGTAACTCCGTCACTGCCAAGCCAGCAACATTGGGGAAGAGTTCCCGGATGAGAATGCTGAGATCACTCTCTGTTCGAAGAAGCGCCAACTGAATGTACTCCTTGCCTCTTTCGCTGAGGACGGCTGAGCGGATTGTGCGCATCACCAATGGGGTAAAGATCGTCGCAACGACAGCGACAATCACTGCCCGCGAGGGGCCGAGTGCTGTCAGTGCCAATAACCCCAGCAAGAGGACCGGGATGGAGAGAAGAGCATCCGCACAGCGATTCAGGAATTCATCGAAAAGCCCCCCGAAATAGCCAGCTGCAAGACCCAGCAATGTGCCGAATGCGGTCCCGAGAAAGGCTGCAACGGGAGCCACGAGGAGGACCTCCCGAGCCCCGCTTAAGACACGGCTAAAGAGATCGCGCCCCAGTCGATCGGTGCCGAACCAGTGTATCCGGGACGGGGCCGTAAGACGGTTGACTGGATCAACCGCTTGGGGATCGTAGGGCGTAATATGCTGACCCCCGATCGCAACTACGATCCAGAATGCCAGCATTAGACTACCCGCCCAAAATAACAGGGATCGCGGTACCTGGATAGCCAACATCGGTCTCTCTCGTTCTCTACGAACCAGCAAAACGGTGCTGTTGTCGAGGATCAAGGCGGCGGAAGAGCCAGTCGCCCGTGGTATTTGCTAAGTAGTAAGTTAATCCGATGACGAGCGCGCCAGCTTGCAGAACTGGAAAGTCTTTCTGCCGCGCTGCAGTGAGCAATAACGAGCCGAGTCCAGGGTAGTTGAACAACACTTCAATGGCGACCAATCCTCCCAAGAGATAGCCGAGTTGGTTAGCGAGGACGGCAATCACTGGAGGAAGGGCGGCTGGAAGAACGTGGCGGACGAGTACAAGCCAGCTCGGAATTCCTCGCAAAGCAGCTGCGCGGACAAACGCTGCGTCGAGAATCTCGATGGTGCTCGCGCGCATGATCCGCCCAAGATAGCCAATCAAGACGAGTGCAATTGGGAGTGACGGCAGGACCAAGTAGCGGATCTGCTCTCCAATGGTGCTCTCTGGCGGCGCCGTCGCGGAGACCGGCAGCAGAGGAATCCAGATCGCAAAGGCCAGGATAACCAGAATGCCTGTCGCAAATTCTGGCAAAACGGTCGTGACTGCTGTCCCGATGAGGAAAAGATAGTCAAGCACTGAGTCTCTGCGGAGTGCTGCAGCTAGGCCGAGTCCTACACCGATCGGCACGGATATTAAGAGGATCACGAGTGCCAAGCGGCCAGACTGCAGCAGTGCTGGCCAGAGAACTTCCCCAACAGGCTGTCGACGCGCAAGCGACTCCCCCAAGTCGCCCTGAAGCACCCGTCCTAGCCAGCGTATGTATTGCTCCGCAAGCGGTCGATCGGTTCCAAGCTCCCGATTCAAGGCAGCTACCGCACGTTCGTCTGCGAATGGGCCAAGGATTCTTCGGCCAACATCCCCCGGGAGTGCATTGGTGGCCAGGAAGACAACCAACGTGATTCCGAGGAGCGTGAAGCCCGCACTCATGCTCCGCCGTATCAGCCGCTTAAGTGGCAGGGCTGCGTGGAGCGCGGATATCATGCCATACCTCCCTCAAACCATCTGTGCCTCAGCTAAACGCAGATGGCCAATCGCCGTGGGCTCAATCCCTTGTAGCCCTTTGCGAACAGCTGTGATGAAGCGGTTGAAAAATGGGATGATTAAGGGGGTCTCCTCCAGCAATAATTCTTGAATCTGCCGTGCAATTTGCCGTTGCCGTTGAAGGTCGACCGCAGCAGCGTATTCGTCAACCAAGCGATCGTATTGTTCATTGCGGAAATGCGCGGCATTCCACACACCGTCACTTCGCAAACTTGCCCGCAGGTAAGTATCGGGGCTTCCCCGGTGACCATAGTCGGTGATTCCGAGGACCGAATCCAACCATGGCGATTCTCCGAACACAGCTTTGCCGTAGTAAGTTCCAGCGTCGGTCAACTCCAACTCCAGTTGAATCCCGACTTGCCGGGCATTCTGTTGCAGTACCGCTGCAAGGTCAGGAATCTCGATCCCACGCCAGCTAACTAATTTCACCGAAAGTCCCCCGTAACCAGCTTCCTCAAGTAGGCGCCGGGCTTTCTCCAGATCTTGCTGACGCTGCGGCACGCTTCGATCAGTCGACGGATACACTGGGGCGAAGGGATGGTCATTGCCGAGATCTCCCTTACCCAACAGTATGCCCTCCACGACACCGACTCGATCTAAACAGAGGGCGAGTGCCTGTCGAACACGGCGATCAGCGAACGGCTCCATATCGGTGCGCATATGAACCTGGAGATGAGTTGCTGACGAGAAGTCGATAAAAGCAGCATCCGGCACACTCGCCAGGGACTCAGCTCCCAGGCTCGTCACACGGGCGATGACGTCGACTTCGCGCCCTTGGAATGCTAAGAGGCGAGCGCTCTCGTCCTCGTAGAAACGCAATTCGATCTCATCAGGCCCTGCTGGGCGACCCCAGTAGTCTGGATTCCTTACAAAGACTACCTTGACACGGGGTTGATACTCTTTTAAGCGGAACGGACCCGTGCCGATGAATGTGTTCTCGTAGTTATCTCCCAAATCCTCGGGCATAATAACGGCATTGTACGTGTCAGAGCTCACAAGGTAGGGGAAGTTGCTAAATGGACGCTCCAATTCAAAGCGGATGGTGCGCTCGTCGACGATCTGGACGCCCTCTGGTGTCAGAATGCCGCGATAGGCAGAGAGGGCATTAGAGCCGACGTTGGGGTCAGCCAAACGCTGAAAGGTCGCTGCAACATCGCGGACGGTCATCGGGCGTCCGTCATGAAAGCGAACCCCCGAGCGGAGGGAGAATGTCCACACCCGTGCGTCAGCACTACCCTCCCAACGTTCAGCTAGCATTGGGCGAAGCATGAGATCGCGGTCAGACCAGCAGAGGTACTCCCCGACCTGACCTAAAACGCAGAGACCACCCTCATCCGCCACAGTCACTGGGTGGATACGTCCAGCCGGCATCAGGATAGCAGCTCGCAACACTGGGATGGCTCGGGCCTGTGGAGAAGGACTAGACATCGTCGGTATGGCCTGTTCGGCCGTCGGCGTTGGAGCCGTCTGTTCCACCGGGCCTGATGTTGGGGTCGGTGACGGTGTCGTGCCGCTACACGCTGCCAAGAGGGCAGCTGCTACAGAAGGTGCAGTTCCAAAGACCGCGGCGCGGCGCAAGAAGTCCCGCCGTGAGAGTCGCCCTGCGCGGTACTCATCCAAAAGATGCTCGACAACTGGGTGCAGCTTCACGCGTTCGTGATGACCCCAATGAACTTCCATGTCAACTCCTCCTCTCACCACTCCATGACTGCCCGCAAAAGAAGGTCCCGCAGCTGCATCTTCCTTCGCTCAGTGACTCGAACCACCGGGGCAATAATGCTGACCGCAGTCGGGACGCGGAGGGTTGAGCGCCAGATTGGTGCTCCGATCGCCCAGACTCCCACATCAACTTCTCCTTCAGTCTCCACATAACCGCGTTCCTGGATTGAGGCAATCTCGCGCAAAAGATTTGCCTGTTCTTGCAGGCTCAACCGCTCTTGGCGCATCACGTCTTGCACTGTCTCCGGCGACAGCAACGGTAGGAGCGCTTTGGCAGACGCTCCACGCACCAGAGGAAGCTGGCTCCCGCGGCGGAAGGAATATCGAAGGCCGTACCGTGAGTCAACACTCTCTAAGCACACTGCACGAGTACCAATCGCAGCTACTAACGCGACTGTCTCCTCCGACCTTTCTGCGAGTCGGTGCAGTCGTTCAAGCACTTGACTTGTTAGGCCAAGACTCCGCTCGAAGCTGAGCGAGAACTGCAACGCACGTGGGCCCAGGCTGTACTGAGCAGTCGCGACCTGCATGATCAAGCCCTGACGCCGAAAGTGCTCCAAGTACCGATAAGTCGTGCTGAGCGGCAGGCCAGACCGCTCAGCAAGTTCCTGAGCATGAAGCGGCTTCTCCTGCTCGGCTACCATTAATAAGAGGCGAATCGCTCGCTCAATCGCCATTGCAACACAGTCCTACGGTAATACGATGTCAGCCTCCTGGCCGGAATGGAGGATCGCTGACTCAAGCACGGGTTCTGTTGCTAAGCGTAGCAAAAGAATCTCGATGAGCAAGACATGTTTCTCATTGAATGAGAATTGCTGCCTGACGCTGCTGCGTTGGGGCGGTTCAATACCGTGCCAGGATCAGGGTAAGCTCTCCGAACCCGAGGAAAGCAAGAGATTCCACTCTCCTTGGACGCATGTAGGTTGTTCCGCATTTTTGCTCTAAGGCCACAAGGGGCACTGGAAGTACACGAGAGAGCATTCGTCGCGGCAATTTATACACAGAACAGCAGTGGCAACTCGCTTTACCGCCGAGAAAATCGCCATTACATTATACCTGTGACAAAGATAATAGTTATGTAGCGCTAACTATCATGATAATTATTACAAGGCATAGTAATCTGTATAAACTAGAGTAATCTTTTTGGCTAGTATCTTATGTACTAGTTATGAAGCTATCCGTTGCCACCAAGCACGGGCTGGATGACTACAAGGAGAACGTTAATGAATGAATACACCTGCTCGCAATTTCGGCCGATATGAGATGCTCGGCGATGAAACGAATTCTACGATTGTTCTTAAGAATTGTATGCATGAGGAGCTGTATTTCTTTCCTGTCAGTAGTCTCACAAGGAGTGCAGCGATGATGGGACCTACGACCAATGGCTCTTCCCCTACGGTCCTGTCCACAGGAGCACGGTCGTCACTGCCGACTTCTAATCAACTTGAAATGACGGTTGAAAATCAAAAGGATCGAGTACTGCCTGTCTCCACAGGGTTGCGAGGTTCCTTGCTGCACTATCGCCCCGAATGTGTACAGGCTGTCGTCCTGTCTCCAACAAGGGACTCTCTTCCGGTCTAATCTTCGGCTATCAGTTTGCCGCCTGTCGGTGTGTCTCCCTACCGGCGCATCCCTCCGACAAGCCAGCAGCACCGATGACGATCGAGCATGGCCAAAATGCTTTCAGCACTGTTGTATCCTTACTCGGGAAGATCTATCCATAGGATGCGGCAACTGCAACAGACCGGTGCAGTTTCTGTCAGGAGCTTAAGCACCTGCTTCCACCCGTCTTCCGGGTGTGGCAGACATTGACTCTTCGTGTCAGGGGTAACCACAGTCAAACTTAAACCGAAGATTCGGCGGCCGTACACCAAGTCAGACTGGTACCACGCGTCGCTCGCCTGCATCTACCCAGCGACGACTCTGCGAAACCCTCTGTTCTCCTTAGTGACAGTCGTGCAGCTGGCGCTTCTCACCTCGATATTAATCACAATTATGCAACGGAGTAGCCTGTAGTCCTCGCGGAAATCCTCGCACCGCTAGCTTGCTCATGAGGGTACTGATGCCATATATGCTGGAATTCAGCCGTTCCAGTGAAGCAGTCAACACGGTCTCAGGTCCTTTCAACACCACTGGGCTAACGTACTCCGGAGTGCCGGCTCCAAAAGGGCGTTTGTCGGCACGTTCCCGAGAGCTTCAGTGCGAGTAGCCAGCCCCGCACTCAAGATTGCTCCCAGGGCGGCTACCCCAACCGCCCCGCCGATCGACCGGGCAAACCCCACCAGTGCGGTCGCGATTCCTCGTTCCTCCCAGCCGACCGCATTCTGCACCGCGATGATGAACGCCGTCGCGCTGAATCCCATTCCCACCCCGAACAACCCGGCGACTGTCACCGGGCAAGCCAACCCGGCCGAGCGCGGCACTGCTTGCAACAGGAGCGCCGCGGCCAGCATCGCTGCCATCCCCACAAGTACCGAACTCCGGAAGCTGAAGCGCAAGATCACCCGCCCTGCCAGGGTCGATGCCACCGACCATGCGACCGCGAAGGGCATGATCACCCCGCCCGCAGTCATCGCCGTCCCGCCGAGCACCCCCTGCACAAAGAGCGGGAGGTATGAAGTGGTCCCAAACATCCCCGCTCCGATGAGGACGCTCCCCAGAACCACCACCCCTATCAGCCGTTGCTGGAGCAGGGAGAGTGGCACCACTGGTTCAGCCGCCCGCTGCTCGATCCACCAGAATGCACCCAGAAGTGCTGCCCCAAGAACCAGACTTCCCAGCGCCAGAAGGCGCCGCTGCTCGCCTCCACCCTCGAGGTCCAGCAATCCCAAAAGCACGAGTGCCAGCCCCAAGGTCAATGTCAGCGCCCCTGCGTAGTCAATCCGGTGCGGCCGCCGTACCACCCGTTCTGGGAAAGCAAGCCCAAGCAGCGCGAGTGCGGCAAGACCAAAGGGAAGATTCACGTAGAAGACCCAGCGCCAGCTCAGCGTGTCGGTCAAGAATCCTCCCACCGCCGGGCCGGCGACTGCCGAGGCGCCCCACACGGCACTCGTCAGCCCTTGCAGCCGTGCTCGCTGTTCGATCGGGAAAAGGTCGCCAAGGATCGTCAACGTTACCGGGATGATCCCGCCTGCACCCAGCCCCTGCAACGCGCGAAAGATAACAAGCTGCAGCATCGACTGGGCCAGACCGCAAAGCATCGAGCCGGCAAGGAACAGCCCCATTGAGACCAGCAGCACCCGCTTGCGGCCATACAAGTCGGCTAATCGTCCGTAGAGCGGTATCGTGGTCGTGCTCGTCAGCAGATAGGCAGAAAAGACCCACGGGTACAAGGCCAGCCCGCCTAATTGTCCGACGATCGTCGGCATCGCGGTCCCTACAACCGTGGCGTCCAGTGCTGCAAGGAACGTCGCTGCTAAAACTCCCGCCACGATTGCCACCTGCGCGCGGCGTCCAAGCAGACACACTGCCGCGCTGCGAACTGCTTCCGTGCCTGCCGGCTGTTTGCTCATCCTCCGGCCTCGCAGCCCCGTAGATACGACCGGCAGTATGACGCAACCGGAGCCACTCAGCAACGGTGCCCGCGTGGTAAATGGGGAGTGTGGTGAGCCGTATTTCGGCGACCCCAAAATCCTCATTCTCTCCGTATACTGTTTTCAGCTCTCTTGAGGTCGGTGAGTACATGCCGACCTGCAGTCGGGAGACGCTCCATCCGGGGATCGAGGTGAACAAAGCGATGCGACGAACCGTCTCTCGTCTGGTGCGTCCAGAACGCGTTACGCTCCGCCCCGCGCTCCTCCTGCTGCTCGTGCTGATCCTCCTGCTTCCGTCACCGCTCCTTGTCCAGGCCGCTCCGACCGGCCACGACGCCTTCCTCGATACCTGGGCCCGGAGCGACCTTCCCGTCGCCCAGGGCCGCGTTAGCCGCACTTGGATGTGGGGCCCGGAACCCTTCACCACCCCACTCCGTGAGCCCTACGCCGAAGCACCCGGTGGTTCCCGCCTTGTTCAGTACTTCGATAAGTCTCGGATGGAAATAACCAATCCGGCGGCGGATCGCTCCTCTCCCTGGTATGTCACCAATGGTCTTCTCGCGAAGGAGCTCATCACTGGTCAATTGCAGCTCGGTGACGCCACATTCCAGGCCGTCCCACCGGCCCAAGTCAACGTCGCTGGCGATCCTGATGATCCCAACGCTCCGACCTATGCCAACTTCGCACACCTCCTCGCCGCCGCACCACTTCCGGTGGGTTCCGTGGTCACGCAGACGTTGGACAATGCTGGAATCGTCCGCGACGATCCCGGTTTGGCACGCTATGCCGTCACTGCCGCGGTGCTCGTCCCGGAGACGAACCACAGTGTTGCTTCGGTGTTCTGGGGCTTCATGAACGCCCGTGGTTTGGTCTACACCGGATGGCGCTTCCGTGAGGACACGCTCTTCCCCAATCCGTTCTACGCCACGGGTTTTCCCATTACCGAACCCTACTGGGTCCGTGTCCGGGTCGCTGGCACACCGCGCGATGTGCTCGTGCAGTGCTTCGAACGCCGCTGCCTCACCTATACCCCAGAGAACCCGCCGGGTTGGCAGGTTGAGGCCGGCAACATTGGCCAGCACTACTACCGCTGGCGCTATGAGCAGCTCGGCCGGACTCCACAGCAGGCTGGGGTCTACGAACTCGCGACGGTGACGAACGTTGTCGACGGTGACACCATCGATGTCGAGTTCCGCGATGGCCGCACCGCCCGCGTCCGGCTCATCGGGGTGGATACGCCCGAGGTCTATGGCGAGGTGGAATGCTTTGGGGTTGCTGCCTCGCAGTTTACTGCCGAGTGGCTCAACCGCAAGCAGGTCGCCCTGGAACGCGACGTCTCAGAAACTGATCGCTACGGTCGGCTGTTGCGGTATGTCTGGATCGGTCCCTACCTCTTCAACGAGCTCCTCGTCCGTGAAGGATATGCTGGCGTCACGACTTATCCGCCCGATGTAAAGTACGCCTGGCGCTTCCGCGAGGCCGAGCGAGTCGCCCGCGAGGAGCGCGCCGGGCTGTGGGGTGTTTGCCCGAGTTCCCCGGTCGGCGGAGGACAGGAGCCGCTGCCTGAACCTTCTTTGAGCCCGACTCCCCTGCCGACATTGACACCGTCGCCCAGTCCGGAACCCTCCCCTACCTGCCATCCCAGCTATCCCACGGTCTGTATCCCGCCTCCACCGCCTGACCTCGACTGCCGCGATATACCGTACCGTCGCTTCCCCGTGCTTCCGCCTGACCCACACCGCTTCGATCCCGATCGGGACGGTATCGGCTGCGAGGTGGGGTGAGGAACCACTCAAGAAGTCGCTTGTCGCGCCAAGGCGACGGGGATGAGCGACTTCCTACCGCGAAACGCGACGTGATACTTTCGAGCTATACTGAGCAAGCAAGAGCGCGTTCGAGCGAGCGAAAGGATCGACAGCATGATCGGAGTGACCGGTGCGACAGGTCGACTCGGACGGCTGGTCATCACCGAGCTCCTGGAGCGTGTCCCCGCAGGTCGGATCGCCGCGCTCGCCCGGAACCTGGAGAAAGCGCGGGACCTGGCCGTGCGCGGTATCACCGTCCGCCACGCCGACTACGATGATCCAGCAACACTCGACTCTGCCCTCGCCGGAATCGAGCGACTCCTCCTCATCTCCGGTTCTGAGGTCGGCCGCCGCATTGTGCAGCACCGTAACGTCATCGAGGCTGCCCAGCGTGCCGGTGTCCGCCTTCTGGTCTACACGAGTCTCTTACACGCCGATCGCTCGCCGCTCCGCGCACTCGCGGAAGAACACCTCGCGACGGAGGAAATGGTGCGAACAAGCGGTCTCCAATGGGTCATCCTCCGCAACGGCTGGTATACGGAGAATGATGAAGAGCGTGCCCGAGCCGCCGCGACCACTGGCGAGCTCGTCGGTGCGGCTGGCCACGCACGGATCGCCTCGGCCACGCGGGCCGACTATGCTGCGGCGGCAGCAGTCGTCCTGACCGGAGAAGGTCACGCTGGCCGGCTCTACGAACTTGCCGGAGATGAGGCCTGGACGATGGATGACCTCGCACGTCTTATCGCCGAGGTCAGTGGACGGCCAGTCACGTACCGTGATTTGTCGCCTGAGAAGTATGTTGCGTATCTCGTCGAGCGGGGAACACCTCGCCCAATTGCTAAGGTGCTTGCCTCGCTCGAGGCAGGGATCGCGCAGGATGCGCTCTTCGACGATAGCCACCAGCTCAGCCAGTTGATCGGACGCCCCACGACCCCGCTTCGCGAGGTCGTTGACCACTGGCTCCGTACCTGACCGGTGACGCGGCCCGCCCGCCGCTCCACGCATCTCTTGCCTGTGCTTTTGCAGTCGCTGCCCGCCCTCTCCACAGCCTGCCTTGTCACCCGGGTCAGAAGAGAGTGGTTTGCCGACCACGAGGAACCACACCTTCGCTGCTCGAAGGAGCAGCAAGACGCCTCTCTCCAGTCAGGACTGTTCTGGTCGGTACAACCGACCGCCCAGGTATTGAGTTGTAGCCGGGCTCGTCTCAGCACAACCAGTCCCGCCCAGGCACCAATCGCACCCTGCTCCCCTGCCCTCTCATCGTGGTCAGCGAGCTGTCAGTCGACTGCTCCAGGTGACGCTGATGGTGCTGCGTGCGCAATAGACGGCTGCACCAGCGTTCTCGAGCTGTGTCGATTCGAGGCACCAAGACACTACGAGTTGCAGCGCTTCGATCAAGGCGACGCCTATTCGATTCCAGAAAGGAAGCGAGCAATTGGTCGCCGGAAGGAAGGCCGGCATTTGATGCGGTTCCACTCCTGAGGAAACTGTAGGGAGATGCCATGGGGAGCGGTATCGTCCCATCGCGTGCTACCAGGACCTGCGGGTAACAGGGCTCCGACGTGCTTCCTTGAGGCTCTACCACTTGTCGTTGATCAGGTAAGGAAAAGCGAACGCCACAGAAGACACGAGACGACCCTCGAAGGATGTTCTGCGGTTCTTTGGCTTTGCCTGAGCCGGCCGCTCCACACTCATCGACCTGGTGGCGGTCTGGGGTGCGTTCAGTTGGTCCGGTGTGATCCTCGCACGTGCCTTGGCTCTCCGTGGCTTTATGGTTGCTCCCTTCTCTGTGACCTTCCTGCAGGGTTTCTGATGGGCACTCATCGAAGTGCGGTGGTCTGCTGGTGCGAGGCACTGTCTTCCGCTTCTGGAGCACCTTGAACGTGGAGCGCAGCGTACAGGGTAAAGTGATTCCCTCGTGACCGAGCAGTTTGGCAAGCTGAGTCTCTGCATTGGGAAACTGGCTGCCTGGCTGCTGCAGTTTTCTCCATATCACACGCTGCCACCCCTACCGATCCGGCTGCGGCGCCCCGCCGCATATCAGTTGCCCCAGCAAGAGACGCCGCACAAGGGGGCGTAACCAATCGTGATCCTCCGGGGACTCTTCCTGTGAATCTGCGGCAAACGCCATCTGCACGTCTTGCCTGGGTCGACACTGCACTCCATCACGGAGAGACCGCAAGGCAGTTGCTCTCCCGCATACGAGGAAATGCCGTTCCCCTATCTGTGCTCAGTGATGCGAGAGCATGCCTTTCCGGCTTAGCCAAGAAGTCCCAAAGAATTCCGGACATCGTTCCCAGATGATGGCTGCGGTGCTTGCCGATCCTTCCTCATGAAGGGAGTCGTGGGTGTTCATGCGCGATGTCTTCGTGCGTCGCCAGCCCATCTTTACGCGGCGCCTTGAGGTCTGGGGCTACGAGATCATAGCCGGACGCTTCGGCTACGTCGAGCCTGTGGTGTCATCGCCAGGACGGCCACAGACAGGTCGCCTGACTCTTCCGAGTTCGCCCGGTCTACCGCCTGTCCCCAGTGATGAAGCGCGGCTCTTGCTGGAAGCGCTCGCCGAAATCAGTCTCCCCGCCCTGGTGGGTGAGTCACTGGCCGTAATTCGTCTGGCACCGACGACAGCACTCACGGTTCGTGATTTCCTTGTCTCACTCGCTCCGCCCGATCGTCTCGTTGCCCTGATGACGCTCCATCCTGTTCCGGACCGTGCAGTGCTTGCCGACGCACTCGATGCCCTTCGGGATGCCGGCTTCCGTGTCGGTCTTGCCGGTTTTCAGGGCCAGCCTGAGTTCTTGCCATTTGCTCGCACCGTGGACCTCGTTGCAGCAAGTTGTCAGGAGATTGGCCCAGAAGGGCTGGCTGATCTCGCCAATCAGCTGCGGGCAGGCCGGGCTCAACTTTTGGCAACCGATATTGACACCCACGACGTCTACGATCGCTGCCGCGAACGTCGTGTCACCCTCTTCTCGGGCCCCTTTCTCTCGGTTCCTCGCCCGGTCCGGTCGACTCGTGCTCCCTCGAACCGCGCTCTCCTGCTCCTGCTCGCCCGGTTGCAAGATCCTGAGGCGGAGTTCTCCGAACTCGAAGCACTCATCTCTTTGGATGTTGGTCTCACCTATCGGCTCCTCCGGCTTGTCAACTCCGTCTGGTACGGTCGGCGTCGGATCGAGTCAGTTCGTCAAGCCCTCCTGCTCCTCGGTACCCGAGTCGTCTCGGCCTGGGTGACCTTACTTCTTATGGCGGATATTCCGGACAAACCGCACGAGCTGCTCACGACAGCAGTGATCCGTGCGCGGATGGCAGAGCTCGTCGCCGCTGCCCGCGGACGGACCAGCCGTGAGGCTGCATTCCTGACCGGACTCCTCTCGGTGCTCGATGCCCTGCTTGACCAACCGATGGAGGAGCTGCTCGCGTCGCTCCCGCTCACTGACGAACTACGCGCAGCGTTGCTTCAGCACCAAGGAGAACTTGGTGCAGTTCTTGATGCTGTCCTTGCCTATGAGCGAGGAGACTGGAATCGCCTCGCCTTGCTGGGTTTGCGGCCCTCTCTCCTCACGTCTGCCTACCTCGATGCAATCGCGCTTGCTCGTGAGATTGATCTCGCCATGGCCGCCTGAGGTCGCCGTGCATGAGGTACTCATTACCCGTCAGCCTGTCTTCGATCGCCATCTTGACACCGTCGCTTACGAACTCCGTTACGGTCAACCAGTGTCGACTCTGCAGTCGGGTGCGTCATCGAATGCCCAACGCTTCCTCGATACCGTCCTTGAGCTTGGGCTCGATCCACTCGTCGGGGCCCGCCTTGCAATTGTCTCCTTCCCGCCTCCAGTCATGGTCTCGTCGTTGCCCGATCTTCTGCCTCTCCTTCCCGCTGACCGGCTCGTCCTGGCCGCCGGACCGGACGACCTTCGCGAGCCGGAACTCCGAGGAGTGATTCGCCGTCTTCTGGCGAGTGGCTGTCGGCTGCTCCTTGATCTTGTGGACGATCCCCTCTTCACTGCCCTACCGCTCGATGACGCAGATTTCATCCGCCTCTCGCTCCGCCATGCCAGGGCCCAGCTCGACCGGCGCGGCGCGCTCGAACGTTGGCTGACAGAGCAGCTGGCAGGTGTCGCATCCTATCGCTCTGGTGGCCTACGGGTGCTGGTGTCCGATGTCCAGGACTACCGGGAGTTTGTGCGATCACGCGATCTCGGTGTCGATCTCTTCCAGGGTGATTTTCTCTTCCGTCCAGTCCTCGTCCGTGGCCGTCGACAGGCGGTCTCAAGTACTGCCTTGTCCCTTCTTGCTCGCCTCAGCGATCCAGCCATCGAGTTCGAGGAAGTCGAGCGTCTCCTCGCACAGGACGTCCAGCTGACCTACAAGCTGCTCAAACTGGTCAACGCGGTCTGGTTCGCCCGTCGCACACGCGTGGAGTCGCTTCGGCAAGCGCTGCTTGTCCTCGGTCTGCGGAGCGTTGCGGCCTGGGTGGCCGTGCTGGTGCTGGCAGGGATCGAACGGAAGCCAGTTGAACTCGACCGTACTGCACTCGTCCGCGCTCGCATGTGCGAGCTTGTTGCCGGTGCTCTCGGCGTCTCGTCGCGCGAGACAGCTTTCCTCACCGGACTTCTCTCGGTACTGGACGCTGCACTCGATGTGCCTCTGGCCGATACGCTCGCGGAGCTTCCGTTGACGAGCGAGGTCATGGAGGCATTGCTCTACCACCGTGGCCCGCTCGGCCGTGTACTCGCCGCTGTCCTCTCATACGAGGCTGGACAGTGGTCACCACTCGCAGATCTTCCGATCACTCCAATGCTTCTTACCGATGCCTTTATTGATGCACTTGCCTTCGCCGCTCAGGCCCTCGTCGGGCTTGATCTCGCGCCTTAACTCAGCACCGGAACCGCCGCCGGCCGCTCGAGAAAGACCGCGATCGCGCGCCCAAGTGCGCGGGGCCGTTCCTCCGGGAGAAAGTGGCTCGCATGGACGAACGCCAGAAAGCGGGCTCCAGCGATTGTCCGAGCATATTCCTCTGCTTCGTCGAGACGGAACTGCGGGTCGCGTGCTCCCCAGGCAACGAGGAGCGGAATCCCGCCTTCCCCGCAGCGTTCAGCAAGCGCTAATCGCCAGCGCTCGAGGTCAGCCGCACTGCAGAGCGGTTGCCGTGCCAACCGGACGAGCGTGCGCCGAAAGCCAAGTTCGAAAGGCTCCCAGTAGCCGCGAAGCGCCTCCCGGTCGAGCACACTCGGATCGGCGAGGAACGGTGGCATTGCCAGCCACAACATCCAGGGCCGTGCCAAGGCGATCGCCACGTCGCCGAGCAGCGGGACACGAAGGAGAGAGAGCGGCGAGAACCCCGCTCCACGCCAGCGTTCCACACGGAAACTCGTATTGGTCACAACGAGGTGCGTGACCCGCTCTGGCCAGCGTTCCAGCAGGGCTACCGCGACAAGCGCTCCCGCATCGTGCCCGACAAGCGCACACCGCTCGACCTGGAGCCGTTCGAGCAGCCGAGCAAGCTGTTCAGCAAGTTCGGTCACAGTGCTCGCACCGCGTGCAGGTTTGTCGGACCGTCCAAAGCCAAGCAGGTCAGGAGCGATGGCTCGCCGTTCCCGACCGAGAATCGGCAGCACCTTGCGCCACAGGAAGCTGGAGGTTGGGATCCCATGCAAAAGAACAACCGGTTCGCCCTCCCCACGTGCGCGGACAAACCACCGTCGGCCATCGACGTAGACGAATGCACCGCCGGGGGTCTCAATCCTGGCCATGGGTGCCCTCCTCTTGTGCGCTGCTTGTCGTTGCGCAAAGTTCTGCCACGAATGTCCACGGCAACCACTCACGGAATCACGACCATTCGCGCCAGCCCCTCGGGCTACCCGCCCACTCCCGTTGTGAGGAGTGCTCGGATACCTTCGCTCTCCCCTTCGCTTACAACCGCAACGAGCAGGAATGGCGCGTCTGGTCAGGGAGCAATGCAGGCATTTCTTCCCCGGATAATGCTCATCCTCGAGCCGTGCCACTGATCTACACGTGACAGAGCTCAGGCGTGACGACCGAGCTCGCCGGGTATCCCTCGGCCAGCGGAGTCGCCGCCCTCGCCTGATCAGCCTAGCAGGAGAGAGCCGATCTCGGCGCTGGATTCCGCGTTGCTCCCGAGTTTGCCGCCAGGGTGCATCGTGACCAGATCGTACCCGTTCCTTCACCCGGTTCACGAGATGGCCCGAGGCGTCTTGTGACGCAGAGCCTTCAATTCAGCGAGTGTGCACCTACCCTCCCTTCTCGGCGAAAGGCCTGTTTCCCTGAATCCCGGAACCACGTGCCGGCGCGTCGATATGCTCGATTTGTGTGAGGATCAACTGGTCTCCTTCCCGCCTCGAGACCCTGCAGCACGTCCGGAAGGCGGAGGGCTAGCCTCCTGTTCGGTGTTACCCACACAGCCCGAACCTCAGGAATGTCCGGCCTGCTGCGTGCAAGCGGGTCACCATGTGTGCTCCTTGGTGCGAGTGGCTAGAAGGATCATTCTTGGTGACCTTGGTTCCAGAACACGAGCGCGCACAAGAGGTACCCTGGACGGCTGGGAGGAGAAAGGTGCTGGCGAGAGAGTATTGACTGTTGCACCATCTCTCCCCTGCTCTGGTCACCGTTTCAGGTCGGGCGATGCGGCTCAGCCGGTGTGACACGAGAGGCGCGACTCACGGAACAGTGCTATGTGCTGCACGCGACTCTCACTTCCCTGTGTCCTCAAAGGTGCATCGTGGAGCGCATGTGCCTCAGTCCCTGCGTCCCGATCGTTGCTGCTTTCCCTACCATGTGGCCGCCGGATGTGTCCGGCGAGGAGATGTGGGTGTGCTCACGGGCGTCTGCATGACGAAAGGGTACAACCCCTTGTACTCGAGTGCTGTAGGTATGCCATCCATCCTCTACCTCAAGACGCGTACCATGCAGAGTGCTCTGACAGGGCAGGGGGGCAGCGGCTAGGCACGAGCATGATGGTGTGTCGCCGCATGGTTCACCAACGGATCCGGTGCGGAGCCGCGGTGTCGCGGAACGTAGAGCTACTGTGCAAAGACCTTTTGGGTTCCCAGAGCTGGTCGATGAATCCGATGTGGGAATACTTTCTGCCCAAGCCTGCATGCGGAGCGGCCTGCGCTCCAAAACGATCGTGCAGGTGCGCCAGCGAGGGGCTGACAGTTCGCGTACCCTGCCCGTCGACCCCTCGCTGCCTGGCCGACCGCAGGGGATGCCGGCGTCGAACCTCGTTGCCCGTGTCTGTGGTCACGTCCAGGCTGTCGCGCCTGCTCGGAAGAGAGTCGCTCAGGGGGGATATCCTATGGTCGATCCAGAACGCTTCCGTGACGTGATGGCTCGTCATGCGGCCGGAGTGACGGTTGTCACGACCGCCCACCCATCGGGCTATCACGGCGTGACAGTCACCGCTTTCTGCCCGCTCTCGCTGGAGCCACCGCTCGTCCTTGTTTGCATCGGACGTGAGCAGCAGAGCCATCGTCTTCTTGAGGAAGCGACCGGCTGGGTCGTGAACTTGTTGGCGCGGGAGCAGGAGTTCCTCGCCGAGCAGTTCGCCGGGCGCGCGCCACTGGCTGACCCACGCTTCTCACGCATCCCGCATCATCTCGGCCTCCTCGGGATCCCCCGCATCGACGGCTGCCTTGCCTGGATCGAGTGCCGCCCCTGGGCCCGCTACGATGGCGGCGACCATTCGATCTTCGTCGGTGAAGTCGTGGCTCTGGACCTTGGTCCTGCCGATGACCCCTTGATTTACTTCGATCGCCAATACCGGGAACTGGCCTGGTGAACGTCACAGCTGCGCCGGCTCCATTCGCTGCTCAATGAGCAGCAACGGTGTCGCGGGACATACAGCTAGCCTCACTATTCCCGAACGTGGATGTGTCACTTCCCGCCATGGATCGACTGCCCCATGTCCCTGCCCGCATCCGTGCTGGTGTACCCCTGGTTGATCGGGGCTC
>DAOTWO010000160.1:0-1812 GCA_034435855.1 Thermomicrobium sp.
AGGCACCAGGAAGCGGTCAAGTTGTGGCCATCACAAACAACGTCAATTATGACGTCCAGAACGACGGCTCAGCCGCGTTCAATGTGGCCACCGCCGACCGCGCACTGCGGGTCGACTACGGTCCTGGCCCAGGCTTCAAGAACGGTGTCCATACCTTTCTCGTTGCCCAGACCGTGGACGAGAACGGGGTCCAGATGTCAAACCAGCAGTTGATCGTCACTGGTCTAGGGCTGACGATCAATGGTGGGCCGAGTCCGCAGATCGTGAACACGACCATGTTCGGCATCGCCACGGTCGAGATCTGGGGCACAAACGCCACGGTTCCCGTGACCGTCTGCTGGGATCTCAACGGCGATACTGTGTGTCAAGCGACTGAACCCCAGGTGACACAAACCATGAGTTGGACACCTTGACCCCCACTGGCAACTCGTCCACTCTCAGCATGGGGCACCGGCGACTGCCGGTGCCCCTCTTACGAAAGCGGTCTCTGTTTCAATTGGTGGTCTCCTGGCTACGCTCGCAAGACGCCTGGGCTCCTGCGCTGCTTTCGCTCCACCGCCGCAGCCGGGGCACAACGACCTGGTCGGCAATCACATCCAGCGCTGCCGCGGCTGGCAGCGCCAAAGCAGCTCCGGCGACACCGAAGAGCTCCGCGCCGGCCAGAACGGCGAGAAGGGCGACGAGTGGATGGACGTCTAGACGCTCACCTTCGACCAAGGGCGCAATCACCAGCCCTTTGAGGTTCTGGATGACGACCGACATAATCACCGTCATCACCAGGGGCATCCATCCAACAAGAGCAGTGATCGTGAAGAGTGGCAGCCGCGCGAGCCAAGGACCGATGCGAGGAATTAGTTCACCAAGCGCGACGACAAGCCCAAGGAGCAATGGAGAGGGAACACCAAGCGGCCACAGGGCCAGCGCCGTGGCTCCACCGACGATCCCCATCACCGTCAGTTTCGCCCCGATGTACGAGCCGAGTCGGCGCCAGAGTTCCACAGCCACAGCAGCGACTGTCTCGCGCTGCGCCGGTGGCGAAATGGCGAGGAGCGTCGCGAGGAGGCGCCGCCGATGGACAACAATCATGCTGCTCAGCGCGATGACCGCCACCAGATCAAGCAATGTCGCCAAAACACGCTGTGGAAGCAGCATCAGCCAACGTGCGAGCCCAGAGAGTGCCTGCGCGATCGTCGCTTCCAGCTGCGGCTCGAGCGGCACAAGTTCCGGATAGGTCGTACGGATTTCCTCGTAGAGTGCGCGCAGGCGCTCGAGGTGCTGCACCAGCACGGGGAGTTCGCTACGCAACCCGAGCGCCTGGACGACGAGCGGTGGCACAATGAGGAACGCGAGTGCTACCGCTACGCATCCAACCAAAATGAAGACGAGCAACACGGCAACCCCCGAAGGAACGCGATGCCGCTCCAGCCAGGCCACCGGCCGGCTGAGTGTCGCGGCGACGAGCAAGGAGAGGAAACCGAGCACGACCAGATCGCGGAGGACGACGAGCAGCCAGACGAACGCGAGCGCACTCGCTGCTCCCAGAAGCCCCACAGCAATACTTATTGCCAATCGCCAGTTGACGTGTGAGTACATCCTGCTCATTCCTAGACGAACGACCCACCCGTGCCAGTCGGTCAAACGCGTGTCCCACCCACTGCTACAATAGTCCGGTGCCCGTGTCCGGACACGGGCGGAGGAGTTCCATGGCCAGCGACAAGATCATCGTCCGCGGCGCTCGCGAGCACAACCTCAAAAACATTGACGTCGAGATCCCTCGCGACAAGCTGGTGGTCATCACGGGACTTTCGGGCT
>DAOTWO010000161.1:0-2759 GCA_034435855.1 Thermomicrobium sp.
GCCCCCGACGGCTCCACTGTCTTCTCCTACCTCCCCGCCACCGGCCTCCGCTGGCGCGCCGCCGGCGAAACCCTCCAACGCAACAACTTCCCCACCCCCGAAGCCGCCGCCGAGGCCGCCCGCTCCCTCCTCGCTAGCCCCTCCCACCGCGCCATCCTCCTCGACCCACGCTACTCCCACGTCGGCATCGCCTGCGTCACCGACCCCCGCGGCATGCACTACTTCACCGTCATCGTGATTCAACAAGCCTGAGCGTTGGCATGTCCCCACGTTGATGCGGCTACACTTGTAGCCGATGAGCACAGCATGAACTCAATGGGATCATGCAGGTGATCCGCGCTTCGGGTAGGCGAGGCAGACACATAACTCTGTGCTCTTACGAGGTGGCTCGCGAACCTGACGCTGCCGCTGACTGAGTCAAGTAAGTATCTTGACTTCGTGGGTTGCGAACTCTGTGATGATCGCTATTGATTTCGTGGCTGCACCGCAGCCCAGACTCCTGACATCCGGCGCTCCTGACAACTCGTCCATAACGCCGATCGTAGCCCACAATCGGCCTGCTTCCCGACACCCCTTGATCGCTAGAGGAAACGCGTGATAAGCTGTCAGATAATCTTGTTGCGGGTCTCTAACGTGTCGTCGGGGCTGGCTGTGAGCAGGAGGCGTAGCGTATACGAAAGATGGTGGCTGCAGACCGTTGTGATTTCCGCGCTGCTTCTCCTGTCGATCGGCGACATCGTGACGACCCAACCGCTGCACGCTGCAGCGACCATCTCTGTTCAACCCGGCATCGTTCCCATCGATCCGAGCGATGGAGCCTGCAGTCTCCTCGAAGCACTTGAGCATGCAACGGGAGTCGGCTGGCACCCAGACTGCGCTTCCGTCAGCGACACGATGTGGACGATCGACCTTCAGGGCGGGAGTTATCAGCTGAACGCTCCCTACCCCTCGGCAGGTCCCACCGGATTACCACCAATTCCCGCCGGTTATGACATCACGATCCTGAACGGCGTGATCGAGCGAGCAGCCGGGGCTCCCGACTTCCGGTTCTTCGACGTGTCGGGCCGGCTCATCGTTGAACGTGTCACGCTCAGCAACGGTCGCGCTCCAGATGGGGGCGCCGTTTTGCTGAACGGAGCGGGAGAACTGGTTGCCCGCGCTAGTACCTTCCGGCAGAACGAAGCCATTTTCCCCGATTCCTTCGGCCTCGGGGGTGCTGTCGCTGCGCTGGGCCCCTCCACCCGTCTCACCATAGATCTGACCGTGTTCGAGGGCAACCGTGGTGCTATCGGGGGAGCGCTCGCGACAGTTCTCTCGGTTGTTCAACTCCAAGACACGGCCTTGCAAGGGAATGAGGCCACCTTTGGCGGTGGAGCTCTATTTCTCCAACAAAGCACAGTGAGTATCGAGCGTGTCGAGTTCTCGGGCAACGCTAGCCCCGGGGACGGATTCAACACAGGAGCAGGAGGAGCACTCTTCTTGTGCGGTGCTGGAACAACCATACTCCGCAACGTGACGCTCGCAAATAATCGTGCCGGACGGGGCTCAGCTCTCCACGCCTCGAATAGCGGCGACTGCCAGACTGGTGCACCATCGCTCCGAGCGTCATTCGTGACGTTCCGCGATCATGCTGATGGCCCAGCGCTCGATGGCGATTACTCAGCGAGTATCTTCCGGCATCTGCTCCTCGTCGAAACTACAGTTCCAGCCTGTGCTCCGGGTTTCGCCGCGACGTGGCAGGGAACCAACCTCGAACATGGCGGGACGAGCTCCTGCGGAATCTCGGCTGTTGCCAACCTCGCCAGCACCGTCGGTGGGCTGGGTTCGTATGGCGGTTTTACTCGTACGGTGCCCTTACTGCCGGGCTCGCCGGCAGTCGATGGTGCCGCCGACTGCCTCGACACTGACGGTACTGCTGTCACAACCGACCAGCGTGGCGCCGGTTTCCTGCGTCCTTGGCCGAGTGGAGGTTCCTGCGATGTTGGTGCCTTCGAGCTCCAATACCAACTGCCCACCCCAACGCCGACGCCGACGAGCACACCAACACCAACTCCCACCCCGCTACGGCCAACTTCAACCCCGACGCCGAGATCCACCACCGCGACTCCGACAGCTACGGTGCAGTCATCACCCACGCTGCCCGCCGCCTTTCCGTCGCCTCCCACAACATTTTCTGCCTCTCCCACTACCCACCAGCAGGTCGAGGCGATATCACTCTCACCCACGAGCGCGACGGTAGGCCAACCACCTACTACCTCCTCCTCGCCCTCAGGTGGCGTCCGGCAAGTACTCCCGGTGACTGGAGCAAGCAGTTTAAGGCTCGGGCTGGCGCTCGCTCTGGTCGGAATGGTCCTCACCGTGACTGGCCTCCTCTTGGGCCGTCGTCATGCTCGGGTCGACCGAATGTGAATGCCCTAAGGACTAGCGATTCGAGCCCAATCGCGTGCGGATCGCCACCCATCCGGCGCATCTGGTCCTTCCACGAAACCAACGCGACCTCCCCGCAAGACTTCGGATAGCGCCAAGTGCGCCACCGTCCGCGGTGCGCGACCGCCTCAGCCGATCCACCCCACCGCACCCGGTCGGCACGCTGCCCCAGGACTGCTACAATAGTCCGGTGCCCATCTCCAGACGTGGGCGGGGAAGCTCTATGGCCAGCGACAAGATCATCGTCCGCGGCGCTCGCGAGCACAACCTCAAAAACATTGACGTCGAGATCCCTCGCGACAAGCTGGTGGTCATCACGGGACTTTCGGGCT
>DAOTWO010000162.1:0-3833 GCA_034435855.1 Thermomicrobium sp.
CTGGTCGAGCGGCTCCGTGAGCACTTCGAGGCACGTCGTTAGCCGTCCTGGTCTTCGTGTTGCTCCGGTTCCGGATCGGCTGCTTGAGCCTGTCCACGCGGCTCCTCGCGCTCCTCGCGGCGTCCAAAGTCGCGCATGCGCTCGGCATATTCACGGAGCCGATCCATGACTCGCCGATGTACCGTACCCTCAGGGTAGGTACCATCTGGCTGGCGTTCTCCGGCGGGCACCCCTGTGAGGATTTCGATCCCTTGGTCAACCGTCTCCACCGCCCAAATGTGGAAGCGTCCCTCTGCCACTGCCTGAATCACTTCCTCGTCCAGCATCAGGTGCTGGACATTCGCTGCCGGGATGATGACACCTTGCTCCCCGGTCAATCCTTGCTCTTTACAAACGGCAAAGAACCCCTCGATCTTCTCATTGACCCCACCGATCGCCTGGACCTCCCCATATTGGTTCACCGAGCCGGTCACCGCGATCCCCTGCTTGATCGGCAATCCAGAGAGCGCAGAGAGGAGTGCATAGAGCTCGGTCGAAGAGGCTGAGTCACCTTCAATCTCCTCGTAGGCCTGCTCAAAGGTGATCGAGGCGCTGATAGCCAGCGGGAAGTCCTGCGCATAGGCACCAGCGAGATAGTTCGAGAGGATCAAGAAACCCTTGGAGTGGATGGGCCCGGAGAGCGCAATCTCCCGCTCTATACTGATGAGATTTCCACGTCCAAGCGAGACACGCGCCGTCACCCGTGAGGGTTTGCCAAAGGCAAAGTCACCAAGCTCAATCACCGCCAGCCCATTGATCTGACCGACTCGCTCGCCGCGGGTCAAAATCTTCAGCGTGCCTTCGGCAATCAGTTCACGCACCCGCTCGGCGATGAGATCGGAGCGATACCGCTTCTTGCGGATCGCGGTCTCCACGTCTTCGGCCGTCACGATGTCCCGGCCGGCCTTCCCCGCCCAATAGCTGGCTTCGGCGACCAGATTGCCGATTTCGAGCAGCTGCGACGAGAGCTTGCGCTGGTGCTCTACTTGTCGCGCACCATACTCGATGACCCGAGCAACTGCACTCCGGTCGAAGTGCCGGAGTCCCTGCTCCCGCACCACGCGGCTGATGAATGCCGCATAGCCCATGACATGCTGGTCGCTCCAGTCCATATCAGGCGCAAAGTCAGCCCGCACACGGAAGAGTTCCCGGAAGTCATCGTCATATGCCGAGAGGAGGTAGTACAGAAGCGGCGAGCCGAGGAGTACAACCTTCACGTCAAGCGGAATCGGGTCGGGACGAAGTGCAGCAGACGGCAGCACCGCGTACTGCTGACCAAGGTTCTCAATGACCACTTGCCCCGTGATGAGCGCCCGCTTGAGCGCATCCCAGGCAAACGGGTTCGAAAGAAGCTCAACAGTATGAAGGACAAGATAGCCCCCGTTCGCCCGGTGCAACGCTCCAGCACGGATCTGGCTGAAGTCCGTCACCATCGCACCGAAGGTCGCGCGATAGTCGATCCGCCCAACCAGGTTGTAGTACGACGGATTACGCTCAAAGATAACCGGCGCGCCGCGCGTCTGGCTATTGTCCACAAAGACGTTCACGCGATAGCGCGCCAGATGCTCCTGCTGCTGGAGGGCTTGCAGCTGGGCAATTGGCGCCGGCACACCAGGAAGCTGCGGTGGGAAGAAGTCGTGGAGATGTTCCGGGATGTCCTCTCGCACTTGCTCAAGAAACTGCAGCACCTGCGGCAAATCGTGATAGCGTTCGCGGAGCTCTTCAAAGAGCCCACCCACCGCAAAGAGTGCGACCTCACGGTCAAGCTGACGCAAACGTTCTGCGGTCTCCCGCTCCAGGCGCCGCACTTCGCGCAGCGCATCTGCGACTCGATCTTGAATTTGGTGATTCCGGCGCTCGAGTTCCGCGCGCACCGACTCCGGGAGTCGCTCGTACTCTTCTGGCGCGAGCGGACGCCCCTGAACCACTGGAACGCTGATGACACCAGCCGGCGTGAGCTCGACCGCAAAGCCCAACTGCTGTGCGAAGTGTTGCACTCCTTCCCACAGACGTTCCCGCTCCTGGTTGAGTCGTTCCGCAATAGCGCGACGGCGCCGATCATACTCCTCGCTCTCGAAGGCCCGCGGGATCGCTTGCTGTGCTGCGCGGAGAAACTCGTCCATGTCGCGCGCGAGCTGCGCCCCGCGTCCAGCAGGCAGAGAGATCGCGACCGGTCGCTCTGGATCCTGGAAGTTATGCACATACACCCAGTCGGGTGGCGTCGGACGCGTGGCCGCGATCTGCTCGACGAGGCGCAACACCGTGCTTTCGCGCCCTGATCCAGGCCGTCCCGCCACGTAAACGTTGTATCCATAGGTTGGGACCTCGAGTCCAAACTCGAGTGCCTCCAGCGCTCGTGGCTGTCCCACCGTCCCCACAATCGGCTCAACGTCGGCCGTCGTCTCGAAGGGCAACGTCGCTGGATCAAGGCGCCGTCGTAGTCGCTCAACCGGGACCCGAAGCTCGGTGAGAACACCGCCAGTCGGCTCCTGCATGTCAACCCCTCCCTTCCCAACATCAAGGCTGACGTTGCGCTCTTCAGCCGGACGCGCCCGGCGGTGTCAAGAAGAGTCCCACCACGGCTGACGCCACATACGCGAGCACAGCAACGAGCACGGCACGCAGCGTCCCCACCAGGAGCGTTTCCCGCAGGGCAATGAGCGACGCGAAGAAGACCCAGACAAACGCGAGCGGCACAACCACAATCTGCAGCGCCGGCACCACGCCGAACACAAGAAGCAACGAAGGGGTGAGCGCAAAACCGAGCGTCCGGACGAGTGCCCCCAGCGTCGCGTCGGTTGCCGGCCCTGGTAGTGCCTTGGTTCCAAAGATGTATGCTGCAACAACAAAGATGATCCAGGAGACGTAGGCAGATGCCGCGAGAACACCAAATGCCGTCAAGCCTCCGCTAGGAAGCCCAACCACCCCCGCAGCCAAGGCACACAGTGCTACCACCAAAAGCGCCGGAACCGTTGCTGCCGGATCCTCCTTCAATTCCCGATAGATGGCCGGGTCAAGCCGCAGGGAACCAATAATCCTCCTGAGCATCCTCTTCTCCTAGCGCCGCTCACGCGGCCAGCCGTATTCCTTCACGATCCAGGCATAGAGCGGGGGTACATCGAGGAACTCAACCCGGAGGCCAAGTATCCGCGCCTCAATGAGGAACGACTTTAAGCGCTCCGGATCACGGTAGAGCCGTTCCGGCGAGTCGGCGAGAACGACCGCAATCTCGCGGAGCCACATTGCTGTCCGCAGCCCCTTGAGCGCTGGTCGCTCTTCCGGAAACTCCGGGAGAATCTCGCTAAAGACGCGTGCGACCGTGTAACTCGCCTGTTGCGCGTAGCCCCGGAGTCGCCGCTCCTGCTCCGCGAGCTCGTCTTCTGGCGCCGGCCGCCGCTTGGCTTCTTTGGGATCGCTTGGCACGCGGGCCGAGAGAAAGAGCGCTGCTATCTCGCCGCTCATCGTCCGACTCGTTTCATCGGATGCAAACCAACCGTTCAGCCGCGCTCACCGTGGTAGATGCCACGGTACCCTTCGGTGACCGGCTGCTCGAGCCGGTGAAACACGAGCTGCGCCACCCGTGCCCGGCGCTGCAGTCGGAACCCCGCTGGGTTGTACACGACCAGCAGGGCAACGCCCTGCCCGCTGTATCCAGCATCCCACACGGCAGTGTGCAATGCCACTCCACAACGGAGCAGGCTTGACCGCGGTCGCGCATACGCCATGCAGTCACGCGGCAGGGAGACGGTTTCAGTGAAGCGCAAAAGATATGGCCCTGGCGGGAGCTCCCACCA
>DAOTWO010000163.1:0-5493 GCA_034435855.1 Thermomicrobium sp.
CATGATGGTGCGCAGGCGGCTGTTCACCTCCTCTTCCGTCCAGTAGAAGTGCTGGAGACCTTGGACCCACTCGAAGTAGGAAACTGTGACACCTCCAGCATTGGCATAGATATCGGGGAGAACAATCACCCCACGGTCGAACAAGATGCGATCTGCTTCTGGTGTCGTCGGTCCGTTTGCCGCTTCGGCGATGAGTCGGGCCTGGATGCGCGGTGCGTTGTGCTCGGTGATCTGCTCTTCGAGCGCCGCAGGAATCAGGATGTCGCAGGGGAGTTCCAGGAGTTGCTCGTTCGTAATGATCTCGGCTTCCGGGAAGCCGACGACAGAGCCGGTCTGATGCTTATAGGCGATGACAGCGGGGATATTGAGACCTCGCGGATTGTAGATTCCCCCGCGGGAATCGGAGACCCCCACCACCCGGCTCCCAAGTTCGTAGAGCAACCGGGCGGCAGTCGATCCAGCGTTGCCGAATCCCTGGATCACAACACGGGCCTCTGTCAGGTCGATGTTATAAGTCTTGGCCGCCTCTTCGATCGCGAAGACGACGCCACGACCGGTTGCCTCGAGGCGACCGGCGGAGCCACCGAGTAACGTGGGTTTACCGGTGACGACGGCGGGCACACCAACTCCGCCATGTCGATGCATACTGTAGGTATCCATGATCCAAGCCATGATCTGGGGATTCGTGTTCACGTCTGGGGCCGGAATATCCTGGTGCGGTCCGAGGAGGATTGAGATCTCGGTGGTATAGCGCCGGGTGAGATTTTGGAGTTCGCCAGGCGAAAGAAGCTTTGGATCAACGCGCACACCGCCCTTGCCCCCACCGAAGGGGAGCCCCATGATGGCGCATTTCCAGGTCATCCACATGGCGAGGGCTTTGACCTCGTCGAGCGTCACGTTCGGATGGTAGCGGATACCGCCCTTGGCTGGTCCAGCGGCCAGGTTGTGGTGAACGCGGTAACCCGTGAAGACCTTGACCGATCCGTCATCCATCTCGACGGGAAAATTGACGATCAGTTCGCGTTTGCAGGTTCTGAGAATCTGGCGGAGTTCGTCTTCGAGGCCAATGAGATCGGCAGCCTGTTCAAACTGCTCGACCGCGATGTCGTACAAGCTCTGCTGTGGTGCTGCGATCGCCATCCTTCGCCCCCAGAATCGTCGGCATCCAGCGTTCAAGCGTTCCTGAGGCCGTGCGGCCTTGCACGAATTCCGGCCACACGGTGTGCGTCACCGCCGATTGGGGTGCGGGGCGAGCGGGGTCACTCGACCGGTTGCCGGAGCGCTTCCTCCAAGATTTGGCGAGCTACAGCCGGGTTGGCGCGTCCCCCGAGTGCGCGATTGACCTGGCCGAGGAGGAAGCCGATTGCAGCCGTCTTCCCCTTGCGATAATCGGCGACCGCCTTGGGGTTCTCGGCCAACACGCGCTCGACCACTTGCCGCAGTTGTGCTTCGTCGCTGATTTGGGCGAGCCCGCGCTCGGCGACGAGCACCTCCGGGTCGATTCCCGTCTCGCTGACCGCCACCAGGAGTTCCTTGGCGGTGAGCATGCTGATGGTTCCGCGCCGAACCAGGTCGATGAGCTGTCGCAACTGGCGTGGTTGCACTCCGACCTCGGAGATGCTGCGGCCACGCTCGCGCAGCAGCGCGAACAGCTCGCCGGTGATCCAATTCGCGATCTCGCGCGCTCGCGTGCGGTCGCCGGCGACGCACGCCTCAAAGTAGTCGGCGATCGCTCGCTCTTCGGTGAGGAGCGCCGCCTCTTGTGGCCCAAGTCCGTATTCGGTCTGGAAGCGCTCCCAGCGAGCCACCGGGAGCTCGGGCATGGCTGCCCGAATGCGCGCCAGATCGTCCTCAGTCAAGAAGATCGGCGGAAGGTCCGGTTCGGGAAAGTACCGGTAGTCGTCTGGGTATTCCTTGGCTCGTTGGGTGACGGTCATCTCTTGGTCTTCCAGCCAGCCGCGTGTCTCCTGCACGAGCTGCTCGCCGCGACGGATCGCGGCACGCTGGCGCTCTTCCTCATAGGCCAGCGCGCGTTCGACCGAACGGAAGCTATTGAGGTTCTTGATTTCGCTCTTTGGCCACTGTTGCTGACCGTCACGCGTCCGCTGTGAGATGTTGGCGTCGCACCGGAACGCGCCCTCTTCCATATTCCCCGTAGAGACGCCGAGGTAGCGGAGCACCTGGCGCAGCGCCATCAGGAAGAGCCGTGCCTCCTCTGGAGAGCGCAGGTCCGGCTCCGTCACAATCTCGATGAGCGGAACACCGGAGCGGTTCATATCGACGAGGCTGTAGCTCTCACCAGCGACGGTGCGATGGACCAGGCGCGCGGTGTCCTCCTCAAGATGGACCCGCCGGATCCGCACGCGGCGGCGTTCGCCATTGACCAGGAACTCCAGCATCCCGTCAACACAGAGCGGGAGATCGTACTGCGAAATCTGATAACCCTTGGGAAGATCCGGATACATGTAGTTCTTGCGATCGAACTTGCTGTATGGTGGGATGCGGCACCCTAAGGCGAGTCCGGTCATCACGGTCATCTCCACGGCACGCCGGTTGATGACCGGAAGCGAGCCAGGTAAACCGAGGCAGACCGGACAGACGTGGGTATTCGGCGGTGCTCCAGCGTAGTCTGCTGAGCAGCCGCAGAACATCTTCGACCGGGTCAAGAGCTGGGCATGCACCTCCAACCCGATGACCGTTTCCAGCTCCACAGAAACCTCCATCCCGCTCTCGGTGGCGAGTATAGCATCCCACGCTCGCCGCTCAGCTGTAGCTTGGAGAACACGTGGTAAGATCAGGCCAGGTATGGTCCGGAATGGACCACGCAAGACTGTGTTCTGGTTCCCGAGAGGGGACGTGCCGCATGACGGCAACAACGGAAACGCGCCTCGTTACAGTCACCATTGATGGCCAGCAGTATACGGTCCCCGAAGGCCTGACGATCCTCGAGGCCTGCCGCATGGTCGGCATCGAGGTGCCGAATCTCTGTTATCAGCCGCTGCTCCGGCCCTGGGGGTCTTGCCGCATCTGCACCGTTGAGATTTTGGGGCGGCGGGGAGGGCTTGTCGAGTCGTGTGCCGCACAAGTGCGAGACGGCATGGAAATCGCGACCAAATCACCGGCCTGTGAGGCGGCACGGCGATTCGTGCTTCAGCTGTACCTCATCGATCACGCACTGGACTGTCCAACCTGTGATAAGTCAGGAGAGTGCTACTTACAGGACAACACATATTATCACAATGTTTACGAGAACCCATTCCGTCGCCCCAAGCTAGCACGTCCGTACAAACATCTTAGCCAGTACATCGACTACAAATGGGAGCGTTGCATCCTCTGCGCCCGCTGTACGCGCGTCTGCGACGAGATGATCGGTGTGACGGCAATCGAGGTGTTACGGCGTGGCCTGGAGGGCGAGATCGGTAGTGCCTGGGACGTCGATCTCGAGCAGACGACGTGTACCTCATGCGGGATGTGCATCGCAGTTTGCCCGGTTGGGGCACTCACCGACCGGCGCTTCGCGCATCACCCGTGGGAGCTCGATACGACAGAGACGATCTGTGGTTTCTGCGACGTTGGTTGCACACTGAATGTCGAGCATAACCGTGGACTGGTGCGACGGATCACCCACCTCTGGGAACGCGGGGTGAACTACGGCTATACCTGCGTTCGTGGCAAGTGGAGCTACGAGCAGGTGCAGCATCCGGCTCGGCTGGAGACTGCCTTCATCCGCCAGGATGGTGAGTTGGTGCCGGTTGCGTTGGAGGATGCACTCGATCGCGCTGCTGAGCTCCTACGGCCATATCGTGGCGCGGCGTTCGCCTTGCTGGCTGCACCTGATCGGACAAACGAAGAACTCTATCTTCTTCAGCGTTTCGCCCGGCAAGTGATGGGTTCTCCGAACGTCGAGCGGCTCGCGACACCGGCCCAGCGGGCTGTGGACGCGGCACTTGCTGCGTCGTTCGGCCTCCCCGCCAGTACAAACTCGGTGCAGGAGGTCTTCACCGATACCGGTTGTCTTCTCATCGTTGGGCCAAACATCGGCCGAACTGCACCGGTGGCCAGTTATTGGCATTCCTGGGCCAAGCAGTACCGCGAGACGGCACTGGTGGTGGTGAGCTCAGACGAGTTCCCGCTCTTCCATCGCGCAGATGTTTGGCTGCGCATTCGCCCTGGGACGGAGGCGCTCGTCCTCGCTGCAATGGCGCGTGTCATCCGTGACCGAGGTCTTGCTTCGCCGGTCGAGCAGGCCGAAGGGCTTGAGGGGTTCCTCGCCTCGCTCGATACTGTCGATCCTGCTGCCGCAGCAGAAGCAGCTGGCGTGAGCCTCGCGGCGCTCGAGCGGGCTGCGGTGCTCTATGCGACCGGCGGCCGAGGCACAGGGCCATCGCCATATCCACCGAGCCAGATCCAGCAGACGCTCGCGCACGCCGTACAGGGCGATGTCTTCTCCGCGGCGCTGCGGGCCAACGAGTTGGCGCTCCTCACGGGGAACCTCGGACGTGCCGGAGGTGGCGTTGTCGCTTTCCGTGGGCCAGCGAACGCTCAGGGGGCGCTGGACGTTGGTTGCCACCCGAACTGGCTGCCAGGTTATCGTCTGGTGACTGACGTGGACGCGCGAGCGGAACTCGCAGCGCTCTGGGCCGAGACAGGTGGTAACGGCACCGGAAAAGCCGAACTTCCCAGTGAACCGGGGCTTGCGTTCGACGAACTCGTCGAGGCGATCGAACGTGGAACCGTGCGTGCACTCTACGTCGCGGGAGGGAGCCACCCGTTCGCCCAGCCGATCGATGAGCGACTCCTGGCGGCGCTGGAACGGCTCGATGTTCTGATCGTCGAAGACTGCTTCCCGAGCCCGCTTGTCGAGCGAGCGCAGGTGGTGCTGCCAGTGGCGATGTTCATGGAGCAAGACGGGACCATGACGAACGCCGATCGAGCGGTGCAGCGCTTGCGCCGGGCGGTCGATCCGCCGGGCGAGGCACGACCGAGTTGGCAGTTGGTTCAGGAACTGGCAGGCCGACTCGGTTACCGTTGGCAGGGGCGGCACGCTGTGCATGTCTTCCAAGAGCTGGCCCGGGCTGTTCCCATCTACCGGGGCATTACCTTCCCACGGCTGGAGCGTGGACCACTCGCTTGGCCGGTCATGCCGAGCGGTGTGCCCTCGCGCCAAGTGCTGCGACTTGGTCAGAACGTGCCGGGCGGCGGCTGGGCGGTTTGGCTTGGGCAAGGCCTCGCAGTGAGTGAGGCCTGGCTGCGTGTTGATGCTCCACCGCTCGCAGGCCGGCTTCGGTTCCACGCGCTCTAACAATCCGCGTGCAAGGAGGCTCCGATGGTCTTACAGGACATTCGCGGTTTTCTGGTGACTCTGCGACACTTCTTCCAGCGTCCGGTGACGATCCAGTATCCGGAGCAGAAGCGGGAGCAGGCACCGCGCTTCCGGGGGCTCCCGGCTTTGCGCTCTGATCCGGAGACTGGGGAGGCGCTTTGCGTCGCCTG
>DAOTWO010000164.1:0-2573 GCA_034435855.1 Thermomicrobium sp.
GAATCATTTGTGGCCCGGTTCATTAGTCCGGGTCTCACGTTGGCCGCAGTCTATGGCTTGTTCGTTCTTGCGGTGCTCACGATGCGTACGGGGATTTTTGGAAGGGCACCCCGGTGACGGGTTCCATCACACGCTTTGCGGTACTCCTGGTCATGCTCGTTCTCGCAGCCCTGGTACCATTCACGGGCAACGACTTCTACATCGCGCTCGGTATCTCGATTCTGCTCAACGCCGTCTTGGCGACGGCGTGGGGACTCTTCGCCAGGCCGACGAAGTACATCAGCCTTGCGACGGCCGCGTTTTTCGGGGTCGGTGCCTACACCGTCGGACTCTTCTACGCCCGCGTTCCGATGCTTGCACTCTATCCGATCGCGGCGCTGATCGGTGCGGTACTCGCGACGTTTGTCGGCCTTACAACGCTGCGCATTCAGGGAATGTACTTCACCATCTTCACCCTCGGGCTGGCCGAGCTGATCCGCCAGCTGATGACCTGGTATCAACGGAACGTCACTGGATCCGTCGGAGTTTACATCATCACGGATATCACTGCACGGCAGATTTACTGGAGCCTCACGGCCTTGCTCGCCCTGACACTCCTCGGCGGGTGGCTGCTCGCCCGATCACGCTATGGGCTGGCGCTCCTCATGATTGGGGAGGACGAACTCGCAGCACGGCATAGCGGGGTTCGCACGACTGCCGTGAAGGTGGTTGTACTCGCTTTGACGTCTGCGATCATGGCGGTCACCGGCGCAATTGTGGCACCCCGCTGGACCTACCTGGATCCTAACATCGCGTTCAATCCGACGCTCTCCTTCATGCCGGCCGTGATTGCGCTCCTCGGTGGTATGCAACGCTTCTGGGGTCCGCTGGTCGGGGCCATCCCTCTCGTCATTCTCTTTGACCAGTTGAATGCGCGCTTCCCGACCACCTACACGCTGATCCTCGGTCTCCTCTTCATGGTGATCGTCTTTGTCATCCCCGATGGCATTCTCGGTCTTCTTCCCAAGCTCCAACGTCTGCGCGGCGCAGCACCCGCCCCGACAGCTGCTCCGGCATCCCTCAGCGCACCCCTGGTCCCCTCGACACCAACGTGGACTGCAAGTCCAGGGACCGACGGGATCACTTAAACACCGCGGGCATCAACACTCAACGGAGCAGTCTTGCTTGAAGTGAACGGACTGCGAAAAGCATTCGGCGGTGTCGTTGCGGTCGACGATCTCTCTTTCACGATTCGTGAAGGTGAAGTCTTCGGCATCATCGGACCAAATGGTTCGGGCAAGACAACCGTTCTCAACCTCATCTCCGGCGTCTACGAGCCGGACCGCGGACAAATTCTCTTCCTTGGGCGGTCACTCGCGCACAAGGCCCCGGAAGAGATCGCACGAGCCGGCATCGCTCGCACCTTCCAGCTCGTGCGGATCTACCCCGCGCTGACATGCCTTGATCACGTGGTCCCAGCCGCCTTGTTTGGAGGCCACGTCCGCTCGCTTGCGGAAGCTCGAGAGTACGCGAGTGAGTTGCTGGAGGAACTCGGTATGGGCCAGTTCATGCACGTTCCCGCCGGGCAGCTGAACTTCATCGACCAGAAGCGGCTGGAGCTCGCCCGCGCTCTTGCGCTACGCCCGAGACTGCTGCTGGTCGATGCGTGGCTCGCCGGCCTCAATCCATCGGAGATGCTGATCGGCATGGAACTCATCGAGTCGTTGCGCGGACGGGGAACAACCATCGTGCTGATTGAACATCTGATGCAAGCGGTGCGTCGTCTCTGCGACCGCTGCATCGTCATGAGCTTTGGACAGAAGATCGCCGAGGGTACGCCGGAAGAGGTGCTTGCCAATCCGGAAGTCGTTCGTGTCTATCTCGGAGAGGCTGACAATGCTTGAGATCCGAGAGTTGACCGTGTACTACGGCCTGCATGCCGCAATCCGCAACGTGTCGCTGCAGGTGGAACGGGGCGAAATCGTAGTCGTGCTCGGAGCGAACGGCGCCGGGAAATCGACCCTCCTCCGGGCAACCATGGGGATGGTTCGCCCAGCTAGTGGGCATGTGTTGCTCGACGGCCTTGACCTCACAAGTCTTGTGCGCCGTACCTTGACGCATCAGATCGTCGAGCAAGGACTCATCCTGGTACCGGAGCGGGGTGGGACCTTCACAGACCTTACTGTGCGCGAGAACTTACTGCTCGGAGTGTTTCCACGCCGAGCACGCGCGAAAGAGAAGGAACTCTTGGAATTCGCCCTGAGTCTCTTCCCTCGCCTCAAGGAACGCTGGAATCAACGGGTCGGTACGATGAGCGGCGGCGAGCAACGGATGGTGTCCGTAGCTCGGGCACTGCTTTCGGCGCCACGCTTTCTCCTCTTGGACGAACCGACGCTTGGACTGGCGCCCGTCTTAGCCAAACAACTGCTCCGTGTCCTGCCGCAGATCGCGGCTCAAGGTATTGGCGTGTTACTCGTCGAGCAAAATGCCCACCTCAGTCTCGCCGTCGCCCAACGCGGCGCAGTGCTCAGCAACGGCGAGTTGGTGCATGCGGCAAGTGCCGCCGAGCTCCAGGACGACCCCGCCGTGCGAGC
>DAOTWO010000165.1:0-6238 GCA_034435855.1 Thermomicrobium sp.
TATAGATGGGCTGCATCGCGGAATTGGCCGGCTGGAGTCGGACGATGTTGCCTTCACGGTAAAAGCGTTTGAGCGTCGTTTCTTGCTCGCGCTTCAGCCATGCTGCGACAGTATCGCCGTTCTCCGCGGTCGCTTGACGGCGGAGTACGACGATATCACCGTCGTCGATAAGCGCGTCAATCATGGAAAGACCTTTGACGCGCAATGCAAAAAGATCTCGTGTTGCATGTCCCACGAGGCCCGCGCCGAGCTCCACAAATTCGGTCGCGCTCTCTGTTTCGACTGGCTCGAGAACCGGCAATGGTTGACCTGCAGCAATCGTGCCAATGAGTGGCACGCGGACCACATCGTCGTGCTTCGTAGTCCGTCGCTCGAGCAGCTCAATGCCGCGCGAAATATTGCGGTTCCGACGGATGAAACGGAGATACTCGAGGACGTTCAGGTTATAATCAACAACACTGGTGGACGAGATGCCGAGACCGGCTTGGATCTCGCGCACCGTCGGCGGATAGCCGCGTTCGTCCACGAAGGTTCGGATGAATTCGAGGATATCCTGCTGGCGCTTCGTGAGTCGCTTGCCCATCGGTTCCCGTCGCCTTCCGTCGTCGAATCGTCGGTGTCAGTATAGGTGCGAACATCCGTTCGTGTCAAGTGGCGCGGTCAGCGAGATTCTGGAAGAGTTTGATGGCTATCGTTGATCTCTTCGTCTTTACGATGTTTCTAGCGCTCTACACACTGGCTTTCCTCAGTGGGATCGGACGGGCGCTTGCTGCCCTTATAACGTGGTTTGGTGTGATGGTGGCAGCGGCATTCTTTACTCGTCCTCTCGCGGGGGGACTGCGCGAGTTCATACCAGCGATGTCCCGTTGGGCAAGCGAGCTCTTGGCACTCCTGCTGGTCGTCGTTTCGATCGGGTTGCTTGGCATCTGGGGTAGCATTTGGTCTCTCCGCACCGTACCAGCTGCGACATGGCGTTGGCAAGGACGAGGGAGCGGGCCTATCAGTCTCTTGCTCCAGGCGCTCCTCGCGATGGTGTTCGCTGGCGCGGTCACGGTGTCAGTCGTCATGATCATGACGAACACCATTGGGCAGCTCCCTCGTGACGCGTTTGGAGTACGACTGCGGTCCGAGATAGAGCGTGCCCGTCTGGTGCCGCTAATCAGCGACGCGGAACCTTGGGTGCAGCGTGTCGTCATTGACTGGGTGCCGGGAGAACCGCCTTCTCTCCTCGGAGGAGCGTGAGGCGAGTATGACAAGTGATCTGCTACGTCTTCTTGAGTTCGACAAGATACGCTCGATGCTGGCGACCTACTGTCACTACTCGGTCGCTCGTGAGCGAGCCCTCGAGCTTACGCCGACGGCTGATCCCGAGCAGGTGCGGTATCTCCTCCAAGTGACACGCGAGGCCGGGCGGTTGCTCAGCGAACGTCCTGGCTTTACGGTCGGGGGATTTCGTGATCTTCGACCGCTCGTGGAAACAGCTCGACGTGGGGCGGCTCTGGCACCAACGGACCTCCGGACGATCCTGGATACGCTTGAAGCGGCGCAAGCGCTGCGTCGTCAGTTCGCGAGTTCGGAACGCTGGGCAGAACGGTACCCAGCGCTGGCTGAGTTTGTGGATGCACTAGCCGACTTGCCAGCCCTGCGAAGCGACCTTGCGCGCAGCATTGGCCCGCGTGGCGAGATCCTGGATACCGCTTCGCCCGAGCTGGCTGCAATTCGACGACAGCTGAAGGATGCACACGATCGGTTGCTGGAGCGGCTACGCCGCCTGGTCGCGGAGCGGCAGGACGCAGTACAGGAGGCGTATATCACAGTACGGGAGGGACGTTATGTAATCCCCGTACGAGCAGATCGTCGTTCGGCCGTGCCAGGCATTACACACGACGTGTCGGGCAGTGGCCAAACGTTGTTTGTTGAGCCGTTCGAGGTGATCGAACTGAATAATCGCTGGCGAGAGCTGCAAGCGGCTGAGGCGCATGAGATCGAGCGCATCCTACGAGTGCTGAGTGCTCGTGTCGCGGAGGAGGCGGCGTCCCTACTGCGCACGGTAGAAGCAGGTGCGGCGCTCGATCTGGCGCTGGCAAAGGCGAGGTTCGCCTTGGACCTGGATGCGAGTGAACCGGAGCTCTTGCAAGCAACAGAGCCCGCCAGCGCCACTGGGCACCCGCGACTGCGTATCCGTTTGCGGCGGGCGCGTCATCCGTTGCTTGATCAGCGGACGGCGGTTCCGATCGACATAGAGCTCGGCGAGCGCTATCGGATCCTGGTCATCACTGGGCCAAATACTGGTGGGAAGACGGTCGCTCTCAAGACGGTCGGGCTGCTCGTGCTTATGGCGCAGGCGGGTCTCTTCATTCCAGCGGCGCCAGGAAGCGGACTGAGTGTCTTCCCGGCAATCTTCGTCGATATTGGTGACGAGCAGAGTATCGAGCAGAACCTCTCGACCTTCTCGTCGCATTTACGGCGTATCGTGGCGACGTTGAAACAGGCTGATACGTCGAGTCTCGTCTTGTTAGACGAACTGGCGGCCGGGACGGATCCACAGGAAGGAGCCGCGCTTGCTCGCGCGATCCTAGAGCGCCTCCTTGCGATCGGGGTGCTGGGTGTTGTGACAACACACTATCCAGAACTCAAGGCGTTTGCAGCAGGGACACCGGGGCTGGAAAACGCGAGTGTCGAGTTCGATCCCGTCACGTTGACACCAACCTATCGCCTGATCATCGGGCTTCCTGGGCGTTCCCATGCACTCCAGATTGCTCATCGGCTCGGTTTGCCGGAGACGGTCATCGAGCGGGCGCGCGAGCTGCTCGGTGCAGGCAGTCCACAGCTTGATCTCTTGATCGCTGAGATTCAGCGGCGGCTCGCAGAGGCTGAGGCGCAAGCGGCAGCAGCAGCCCGTGCCCGTCAGGAGGCTGAAGCGCTTCGCAAGGAGGCCGAACGGCTTTTGGCCGAAGCACAACTCGAAAAGCAGCAGGCACTGACTGCAGCACGCGCTGAAGTGGAGAGCGAACTTCGTCGTGCTCGTGAGCTCGTACGGAAGCTTGAGCGGCTGGCTGAATCACCGACGTATCCTCCGCCGCAAGTTGTCGAGTCCAGTCTCCGCGCGCTCGAGGAGGCGCGACGACGCGTCCGGAGCTTCGGTGCTAGCCGAAATGGCCCCTCGGGTCCAGCTGTAGCCGTCGGTGATCGAGTTGAGATCCCTACTCTAGGGCTTGAGGGTGAGGTGGTCGAGGTTATTGCCGAAAGTGATGAGGTCGAGGTCCGGGTGGGACAATTCCGCGTTCGGCAACCGCTGTCAGCGGTGCGGCGCCTTGGAGCGCGTCCTGTTGAGGCGACATGGCAACCTCCGTATACGGTGGTCACACAGACAACACCGACGGTGGAACCGGAACTCCATCTTCGCGGACTGCATGTAGAAGAGGCATTGGTACGGCTCGATCGATACCTGGATCGGGCAGTGCGGGCTGGACTTCCGTGGGTGCGGATTGTGCATGGCAAAGGAACTGGCGCGCTACGGCAGGCGGTACATGACTTCCTTCGGAATCATCCGTTGGTCGAGCGCTGGGAACTTGCTGGACCTTACGAAGGGGGTCATGGGGTAACGGTGGTTTATCTTCGAGGGTAGGGAGCAGCGTGGCGACATCACGCGGAGATGACGAGCTTGTCGAGCTCGCGGTGGCCCCGAACGAGGTGGTAGCCGCGCTCTGGCGCGGTGTGCTGGAAGAGGCGGGTATTCCGGTCCTTGTCAAGGTGCTCGGGCTTGGCCACGCGTATTGGTCGACATTTGCGGCCGAGCATGCGCTCTACGTGCGGCGGCGAGACAGTGCCCGTGCTCGGGAGCTCTTGGAAGCATTAGAGACGGAACCTTGAGAACCTCTCGGTTACCGCGCAGATGCAGAGGCAGGAGCCGCTGGCGCGCCGAGGAGAACCGTAGCGCGTCGTGTTTCGATTTCTTGCAAGACGCGTTGGATAGCGTCCCAAAGCGTGCACGCCAAGCGCGATGTCACAAGCCGTACTTGGTTCGGGGTGACATAGACCCCTGGCCCGATCATTCGTCGCAAGCGTTCGGGATCAAGCCGGGTTCCTACGACTGGTCGGATAAACACTTCGCCGTCGCGCTCCACGATCGACGCTAGTCCGAGGCGGTTGGCCCAGAGACGAAGGTGGGCAAGATCAACAAGGCGCTGGACTGATTCCGGAAGCGGACCAAAGCGATCGCGGAGTTCGAGAACCAGATCGTCAAGCTGTGCGGTCGTGCGGATCGCCGCGAAACGCTGGTAGAGACTCATACGGACCGCCTCATCACCACAGTAGTCGGTCGGAATTGTCGCCTCGACCGGCAGATCGACTGTCACGCTGGGCGCGTCTTCGATCGGCCGGCCCTCACGAACCTCCTGGACAGCGCGCGCCAGGAGCTGCGTATAGAGTTCGAGCCCGACCGCAGCGATGTGTCCACTCTGTTCGGGACCGAGAATGTTCCCAGCGCCTCGGATCTCGAGATCGCGAAGGGCGATCTGCAGCCCAGCGCCCAGTTCGGTCGCCTCCTGGATCGCCTCCAGACGCGCTTGAGCTTCGCGAGAGAGAGGCCGACGATCATCGTAGAGGAGGTAAGCATAGGCTCGCTGGTGGCGACGTCCTACTCGCCCTCGAAGCTGATACAGCTGTGTCAGTCCTAACTGGTGTGCTTGGTCAATGATAATGGTGTTCACCGAAGGAATATCGACACCAGATTCGATAATCGCGGTGCACACAAGGACGTCGAATTCTCGTTCGATGAACGCCAAGATAATCCGTTCCAGTTCAGCTTCCGGCATTTGCCCGTGCGCGACAGCGAACCGAGCTTCGGGAACAAGTGCTCGGAGCCGGTCCGCAAACGCATTGATCGATTGCACCCGGTTGTGGACGACGTAGACCTGACCACCGCGAGCGAGCTCGCGCAAGATCGCTTCTCGGATGATGGCATCGCGAGCCGGTGTCACAAAGGTGCGCACTGGTGTGCGCTCGATCGGTGGTGTCGCGATGATGGAGAGGTCTCGCACTCCCGAGAGGGCGAGATACAGGGTGCGGGGAATCGGTGTTGCTGTCATGGCGAGGACATCGACGTTTGTGCGCAACCGCTTGAAGTGCTCTTTCTGGGCGACGCCGAAACGATGTTCCTCATCGATGATCACAAGTCCGAGGCGCTTGAACTCAACGTCACGTTGGAGCAGGCGATGGGTGCCAATAACGATATCTACTGAACCCGTCCGGAGACCGGTGATAATCTCTCGTTGCTTAACCTTCGTGCACAGACGGGAGAGCATTTCCACTCGAACCGGATACGGTGCAAGACGTTCGCGGAAGGTGTTGTAGTGCTGCAGAGCAAGCACCGTCGTTGGCACGAGGATCGCTACTTGGTATCCATTGTTTACCGCCTTGAATGCCGCGCGGAGTGCCACTTCGGTCTTGCCAAATCCGACATCGCCACAGAGTAGCCGGTCCATCGGGCGTGGGCGCTCCATATCCGCTTTGACTTCTTGGATTGCTCGCCACTGGTCTGGCGTTTCCTCGTACGGGAACGATTCCTCGAGTTCTCGATCCCATGCCGTATCTGGACCGAACGCGATACCAGATGTCGCCTCGCGCGCTGCGTAGAGCTGGAGCAGTTCGAATGCGAGCTCGCGCACGGCCTCGTGGACGCGCCGTTTCACGCGTGCCCACTCTGGAGATCCGAGGCGCGTCAACTTCGGCTCAACATCAAACGCCTCGTAGAGTGTGATCCGATCCAGCTGGTCGACTGGAAGATAGAGCCGATCGTTGTCGGCGTACTCCAAGAGAAGATACTCGCGATGGACACCGTTAATAACCAGACTGACTAACCCGCCGTATCGGGCAATCCCGTGATCAACGTGAACGACGTACACGCCAGGGGTGAGTTTGCTCAGGAGGTCAGTCGAGGTCGGACGATGACCGCGACGGCGCGGGCTCGGCAGGCGGGTGAGCCCGTACAGTTCACGATCGGTCAGGATCAACACCTTCGCCTCTCGGTGTGCCCATCCACCCGGCAAGCGACCACGGGCAACGGTAACGGCCGCGTCCGACAGTTCAGGACGTGATGTTTGTGCCCATTCGGTCAGCCGTTGGAGAATTCGGTCGGGTTGTTCCGTCACGATGCCGATCGTATAGCCCTCCACACGATATGGCTCCAGGAGGGCTGGAAGCGTGTCAAGGCGACCAGTGACGGTCGGAACTCCTG
>DAOTWO010000166.1:0-2884 GCA_034435855.1 Thermomicrobium sp.
TGGTAGTTGTGCGTCAAGCTGTCCGTCCTGGTGAGTCCAGGCCTGGTGGGGTACCATCGCGGCCCTCCTCTCTCGTCGATTTGTCTCGCCAGACCCGTCCGAAATTGGAGGTGAGCATCCCCGAATCGGTCCTGGTGCCGACCGGTGCCGAGGCAGACGCGCTCCGGTGCGTGGCTAGCCACATCGTAGCACATCGCACGCCGCGCTTGCACTTGAGGGATAAAAGACGGCTGGGGATTTCCCCAGCCGCCGCGATCACGTCCTCGTAATTGCCTTTGTGAAAGCTACTTGACCTCGAGCTTTCCAACCATCCCCAGCTCCTTATGGCCGGGAACTGTGCACCAGGTGTCGTAAGTACCAGCCTGACTGGGGGCAGTGAAGGTCCAGTCGACCGACTTGCCCGGGTCGACCAGCGGTGAGGTCTGGTTGATCCCGTCGATATGATAGTCGTGCTGCAGGGTTCCCACATTCTTAAGCGTGACCGTCACGCTAGCGCCGGGCGAAACGGTAATGGTCGCTGGGTTGTACTTGTATTCGCTCATCTCAATCGTAATCTTCCCACCGCCACCACCGCTGGTCCCACCGCCACCGCCACCACCCCCGCAGGCAGCAAGTAGAGCACTCACGGCCGGCACGGCGACGGCCAGCGCTCCAGCCCGATGAAGAAGACTACGCCGTGTCAAGCGCTCCTTCTGCTGTGTCGCCATGAAATGTGCCTCCTTTCTCGGCAATGACACCTTGTTCCCTGCACCAACATTCCGCCCGTTCCCTAGAAGAGCCGAGGAACGCTCAGCCCCGCGCAAAGTATGCCAAACTGTCCGCTCACACGCGCTTTGCCGACCGCAGAAGTCAAATTTTCCCTGACAATGGGCCGCATCGCTCAGCCGAGGATGTCACGAATCGTGACGAACCGGTACCCTGCTTGTTGCAGGTTCTCGATCAAGACCGGTAATGCAGCGGCATCGGTCGATTGTGCGCCGACGTGGAGCAAGAGGATCGCTCCTGGTGCGACGGCGCGCTTCACGCGCTCGACCACGTCTTCCGGGGGAATTCCACGCCAGCCGAGAGAGTCCACTGTCCACATGACAACGATGGTGTAACCGGATTGCGGGAGCTGCTCTAGGAGTTCCTCGTCGTAGTCGCCGTAGGGTGGCCGGAAGAACGGTCGCATGGTCTCGAGGCTGCCAGACAGTGCAGCAACCGCCTGTTCTGCGCCCCGGAGTTCGGCGAGCCTCTCCGCTGGTGCGAGCGGTGCGCTACCAGTCGAGTGACCGGTGAAGGAAGGGTGCGTGTCGCTGTGGTTGATCAGGTCGTGACCCTCCTCCAGCATACGGGCGACGAGATCCGGATTTGTGCGGGCCCACGCTCCGGTCATCCCAAAGGTGGCGCGGATACCGCGACGCGCGAGTTCATCGAGAATCTCTTCGGCGTAGCCAGGATCAGCACCACAGTCGAAGGTGAGTGCGATAACCGGCTCGCTGGTTGGCAGCCGCGTGATGATCGCGGCGCGTGGTCCACTCGGCGCAGGCGTCGGGGATGGTGGCACTGGCGTTGGGGTGAGAGGAGGGGTGGGTGCGAGCGTGGGAGTTGCCGTGGCAGGTGGTAAAGGCGTCGGAGTGGGGCTGGGGAGCGTTGTGAGCGTTGGTGAAGGAACGACCGCCGTTGCCGGCGGCAGTGCTGGTACTGTCGGTGATGGGGACATCTGGACCGTGGTGGGTGTCGGGTAGACGGCTGGTCCGCGGCAGGCGACCGCGAGCAGGAGCCAACTGAGCAGCCCAATGATGACCAGCGGCCTTGGGAAGTGCTGGCGCTCGCTCACCAGATCCCCAGCGCGTCCTTGGCCTCCTCGCTCATCATGTCTGGCGTCCAGGGAGGACTCCAGACAAGGTTAATCTCCACGTTGCCAAGATCCGGAAGATCGCGCAGCGCGAAGTTCACCTCTTCCGTCAGAATTGGCCCCAGCGGACAGCCGAACGTCGTCAACGTCATTGTCACAATGACGTCGGTCTTACCGTCCTCGCGGTCAACTAAGTCGATGCCGTAAATGAGGCCCAGGTTGACGACGTCGATCCCCAGTTCGGGGTCGATCACTTGCTTCAATCGCTCACGGACATCGTCTTCCGTGAATTTGGCCATTGCCTCCTCCTTGGATTCTCCTTGCATGAAGAGTCGACGCAAGACGTCAGGCTGCTCGTTCATCACTACCAACCTTTGCGGCGTCAGCGCGGCCACTCATTCAACCCGTACGCTGCCGCTTTGAGAACTTTGAGACTCAGGAGTGCACACTTGCGGCGGGCTGGGCTGATGGGAACCCCGAGCTCCGCCAGGAGGTCCTCAGCTCCGAGCGCTCTGACCTCTTCGAGCGACTTGCCTTTCACCATCTCAGTCAAGATGGAAGCCGCAGCCTGACTGATTGCACAGCCGCGACCGGAGAACCGGATATCTTCGATGCGGTCGCCAGACAACTTGAGGTCGATGCGGATCCGATCACCGCACAAGGGGTTCGAGTCCTCAGCGGATCGGTCCGGCTGCTCCAACGTGCCGTAGTTCCGTGGATGCTGGTAATGGTCGAGGATATGCTCGCGATAGAGGTCGGACACTGTGGCGCCCTCCGCTCAACTCACCCGGCAACGTCGAGGACGCGGCGTGCTTCCTGAAGCGCTTCGACGAGGCGGTCGATATCTGCTTTCCAATTGTAGAGGTAGAAGCTTGCACGGGTTGTCGCGACGACGCCAAGGCGACGCATGAGCGGTTGGGTACAGTGATGGCCAGCCCGGACAGCGATCCCGTGCAGGTCAAGCACTGCTGCGACATCGTGCGGATGGACATCACCGAACGTGAAGCTAATGACTCCGGCGCGATCCTCACCCACCGGCCCGTAGAG
>DAOTWO010000167.1:0-6132 GCA_034435855.1 Thermomicrobium sp.
GCTTCTCCGGCTCATGAGCGTGCTCCTGCTGCCGCACTGTCTGCAGCAACACCGTTTAGGAACTCAAGACAAAGACCAGAGAAACCAGTCCAACACACGTCCCCAGCAGGATCAGGCCCAGGCAGCCGATACCGCCGTACGCGAACGCCCGCCCCCAGCTCCCAGTGAGCTGGTAGGCCAACGCATTCCGCCGGGCCAGTAACCCCGAGATCACCGGCACCGCGACCCAGACCGGAAGCGTGAGGCAGGCCACGATCCCAAGCGTCACAAAACTGAGTGCGACAAGAGCCCCTAAGAGAAGGAGCCAGCCAAAGAAGAGACCCACCCCGAGCGCAAGACGGCCAACATAGGCCTGTCCAACACCGAGGATGCCAAACCACCCAAAGATCGCCTCCAGCGCGAGCGCAATCCAGCCAGTCGTCTCCACATCGACGTCACGCTGTGGGAGCGATGAGGATAGTTGTCCAGTCGGTCCACTTGCGCCCGGCTTCCCGTTCGCCGGTTCTGGGAGTTCACCGAGCCGCTCCATGACGCCCCCTCCACCTCCCGCTGGGGTCCCCCTGCAGGAGCTTGCCAAAAGGTCGTGCCAAGATTGGTTCGTTATTCCACCATTGTCAATGGTGAGTTGCTTTTTGTCCCCTGCGCCCCTCCCTGCAGGCCTGCTGTTCAGTCTCGAGCACCCAACGTCGCTGGACCTTCTGCTCGACCCTCCTGCTCTTTCCTCGGCTTCTGGAGTAGCTCAGCGTCTCCTCTTGCGTGCCGGCCGTCCTTCTCGGGCTGCAAGACATCTCCTCGCCGCATACTCTTGCTCTCTCTTCCGTTTCTTCGCCATCCGCACCAAGGGCGATCTGGCTGGGAGCTCCCAACTCGCTACTGTCCTCGGAATACGCAGCCAGCAGAAGCGCTCTATGCATCACGCAGCGTGATGGGCAATAGGTTGTTCTGCAGTTAATGGATCACCAGCAGCGCGGAAGCAGATGAGGACTTCTCTTGCCACCTGGTGTGGACACCCGTGGTGCAAGCACCCTCCCCACGGGCTGACGGCGCCTTTTACACGCAGCTTCGGATCCCCGTGCCCCACGCTGATGTCGGCGAGAAATCCTCCTCTGCCGTCACGTCCCAGCAGCCGCAGCCCGTGCTACGAGAAGATCCCGATTACGGCGAACAGCCTCATGCCTACCTGCAGATCGCGGCATGAACGTCCAAAGCAGCCTGCCCCCTGCTCCTCCGTGCATCGTTCCTTGGCAGGTCTGCACCAGAGCACATGCTGGTGCGTGCTCACTCGCTGCAACCGGCTCTCTGTGCCCTACCCCCGCGCCGCGACCAATGGCGCCGTTTGTCCTGCTCGTGCCACGGCCAGCACGTAGTCGGCCACGCGCCCCGGGATGTCGACCCCGGTCGGCGCAATCGAGTTCCGAAACTCCATCGTCGCGTTGACCTCGTTGACCAAGAGCCCTCGCTCCGGATGTTCCAACACGTCCACCGCCAGCACGCCGCCCCCTAAAGCACGTGCCACGCGCCCACAGAGCTCGGCAAGTTCCGGCGTCACCGGGCAGTTCGAGGCGCGCCCGCCCCGCGCAGTATTCGTCACCCAATGGTCAGACGTGCGGTAGATGGCGCAAATCGTTTCCTCGCCGACGACGAACGCCCGGATATCACGGCCCGGCTTGGGCACCCACTCCTGGACGTAGATTGTCCCGTGATGGAAACCACCGAGTGCCCGCTTGTGCCGCAGGAGCTCCTCGGCAGTCCGCCGACTGTGGACGCGCGCCAGCAGCCGTCCCCATGACCCCAGTGGCGGCTTGATCACCACCGGATAGCCCAGTTGCTCCGCAGCTGCAAGCGCTTCCTCTGGGCTGAAGGCAACCACGACCCGCGGCTGTGGAATCCCAGCCGCTGCCAAGAGCGCAGTTGTCCGCAGTTTGTCATTACAGATCTCCAGGATGCGAGTCGGATTGACGACCGGTACGCCCCAGGCCTCGAAAACGCTCGCGACGTGCAACCCACGGAGCTGGCTGACCGAGCGCTCGATCACCACGTCGTAGCGGGGCGGCGGGGTACTCAAGTCGAGTCGCAGCTGCCGATCGAAGAGACGCTCGACCACTGCGCCACGTTGTTCAAGGGCTGCGATGAAGAGACGCTCTTCAGCCCGCAAAACACCATAGACAATACCGACGCGTAGACGCTCCACGAGTATCCTCCAGCTCTCGACAACACTTGACCGACCGCACTGGGTAAGAGACCATGCGCCTGCTGCTCAGGCGAGGCGTTTTGGCCCACGTTTGTGCGGTTGGGCTCCGTGTGTCGTGCGAAGCCGGAGCTCGCGCGTCACCCGCTGACGAGGAAGCAGCTCTCTTGTCGATTGCAGGCTGTGTGACTGGAGGACAAGGATTCGTGATGCCAAGCGCGAGGTCCCGGGAGTGGGACTCGAGAGCAACGCGAGGCAGGGTGCCAGGTGCGGCATGCGCCAGCGCGCAGCGGCACACACTGCGGTGTACCACTGCTGCATCCCCCCTGCCCCAACTGCTGGGGCAATGATGGCTTCCATCTCCTCGCGCGCTTCTTCCATTCCGCGCCTCACAAGCAAAAACCGCTCGCCCTGGCGGGGGCGAGCGGTGCCGTCTCGCGGTACCACCCCGCTTTGCCGCGCCCTCGCGGGCCGCGGCCTCAACCACTCGGCGCTAGGCCAAGTGCGGCCCGATAACGGGGGCCACCGTCGTCGCCTACCCCGCGCCAGGCGCGGCTCGGGACGCAGCTCCGAGGCCTTCTTCCCCACCGGTAACGGGCCGCCTTTCCACCACCCGCGGCTCGCTGGACCGCTCCCGCTGGGTACTCTCCTCTTCGCCGCCTTTGCGGCGCTCCGTTGTTTCGCTTTCAGCCTACATCATCTGTCACCCACTGTCCAGTTTCCCGCCGGAAGCGGGTCGGGCTTGGACGGTTCACCTCCAGCGACGTCGGTTGGACGCGTCGTCCGCCTCCACACGACCAACAACCCTGATTCCCCTAAGGGCTGCGCCTGCCTCGCAACACACCGGAAGGCACACCAAGGCCCCCAGAGGACCTTCCTCGGGCCCCGCGTCCAACAGAGCCGACTCGACGTCCTGGCAGGCCAGTGGTCAACGCAGAGCTGGCACCCCACCGTGCCGCAGCCGCCGTGACCGCACCCGGGTCGACTCACCGTGCCACCGGATAACTGACGCGCTCTCCGCTCCGCGCTTGACAACCCATGCAGGATGACACAAGCTCTCGGGCGAGGGAGGGGCAGGTCACCATGTCCGTTCGGCCCGGCTCAGTCGTCCGGTTCCGTCACCGCGAGTGGATCGTCCTGCCGAGCGACAATCCGGAGGTCGTGTTGCTCCGTCCGCTGACCGGCACGACTGAAGACGCTGTCCCGATTCACTCCTGGATCTCCCAACTCCTCGGCTCCTCGCTCCTCAGCGAGCGATTAGAGCCCGCCCGCTTCCCACCGCCTGACCCCACCCGCCTCACCGATGCGGAAGCCGTCCGTCTCCTGGCACAGGCAGCGCGCCTCCTCCTGCGCGAAGGTGCAGCTCCGCTCCGCTCGCTCGGCCGCATCTCCGTACGCCCACGTCCCTACCAACTCGTTCCCCTGCTCATGGCCCTCCGCCTCAACCCTGTCCGCCTCCTGATTGCCGACGATGTTGGTGTCGGGAAGACAATCGAGGCTGGCCTCATTGCCCGCGAACTCTGGGACAGCCAGGAGATTCATCGCTTCATCGTCCTCTGTCCGCCACCGCTCACCGACCAGTGGGCGACCGAGCTCCGCGAGAAATTCCACTTCGATCCGGTTGTCGTCGCCCCGGCGACCTTGGCAGCGCTGGAACGGACCCTCCCACCCGGCCGCTCGGTCTACCGCCACTTTCCTGTCATCGTCGCCTCTCTCGACTTCCTCAAGCTGCCCCGCCACCGTGAGCACTTTCTGGAACACGCGCCTGAACTTGTAATTGTCGACGAGGCTCATGGCGTCGTCCCCGCTTCCAGCGCCGAGCAAGATCCACGCCACCTCCGCTACGAACTCGTCCTGAAGCTGGCATCCAACCCACAGCGGCACCTGTTGCTCCTCACCGCCACGCCGCACTCCGGGATCGAGCGCGCCTTCCAACGACTGCTCGGCCTGCTCCACCCGGACTTCGAGCAGTGGGATCCGGATCAGCTCGACAGGGAGCAGCGCGACCGCCTTGCTCGTCATCTCGTCCAGCGTACCCGGGCGGATATCCGCGACCAGTGGCCCGAGGCAGCGGACTACTATCCGCAGCGACGGACGGTCGAGCGCCCCTACACCCTGTCAGCGCCGTACGGGCAACTCTTCCGGGAGACCTTCGAGTTCTGTCGCCAACTCGTTGAGCGCAGCCGTGAACTTCCAGATCGCAGGCGTCGCTTCCAGTGGTGGGCCGCTCTCACGCTCTTGCGCTGCGTCATGTCCAGTCCTCAGGCCGCCGTCGAAGCGCTCACCCGCCGCGAGCTCCCGACCGATGACAGCGCCGAGGGAGAGATACTCCTCACCGGGAACGGTCTGGAAGACGAGGAGCCAGAGGCGCTCGAGACAACGGAGCTGCGTCCGAGTGATGAGGTTCCCACCCCGCGCCTCGAGCGTGCCACCATGCAGCTCCTCTCTCCCACTGATGCCGATCGCCGCCGGCTCGCCGCGCTGGCACGGCAGGCCCAGCGGCTCGTCGAGGACACAGCGCAGGACACCAAACTCCAGACCTGCCTCTCCACAGTCCAGGAACTTGTTGCCGCAGGACATCACCCGATCGTCTGGTGTTTCTTCGTCGACACCGCTGAATACGTCGCGACACAGCTCCGACGGACGCTCCACCAGGCATTCCCCAACCTCAAGGTCGAGTGCGTGACCGGCCGCCTGGGCGACGAGGAGCGTCGCGACCGGGTCGCCGCGCTCGCCCAGGCACCGCAGCGTGTCCTTGTCGCTACCGACTGCCTGAGTGAGGGAGTCAACCTCCAGGAGTACTTTGACGCAGTCCTCCACTATGATTTGCCCTGGAATCCCAACCGCCTTGAGCAGCGTGAGGGACGGGTCGACCGCTTCGGCCAGCGGCGGGCCGAAGTCGTGGTCGTTCGACTCTATGGTCAAGACAACCCGGTTGACGCCGAGGTCATGTCGATCCTCCTGGAAAAGGCTGACCGGATCCGCCGTGTCCTCGGCACCACGGTCCCGCTCCCGGAGTATGAGGGGTGGCTCGCCGAACTCCTCGTCCACCGACTCTTCGAGCGCCCGCGTCAACTCCAGCTCCATCTTCCCCTCGGTCCCGATCCCACCGAGACGCTCGAGCGCGTCTGGGACGAAAGTGCCGAACGCGAGCGCAAGCGCCGCACAGTCTTTGCCCAACATGCACTCAATCCCACGATCGTCATGCAAGAACTTGCTGCTTGCGACACCGTGCTTGGCGACGAACAGGCCGTGCACGACTTCGTCGCGGCTGCCGCGCAGCGGCTCGGGGCACAGGTCCAGCCGGAGCCCAACCGTGTTTTGTGTCTGAGCAGACTCGCCGAGCTCCCCGAGCCAGTCCGATACGCCTTGCCACGTGGACTCCAGGGAGCCTGGCGCCTCGCGTTCACCTACCCGAAGCCCGAAGAGACCGAGTGGGTCGGCCGCAACCACCCCTTTGTGACTGCACTCGCGCATCACCTCTTTGAGCTGGCACTTGAACGCCCCGACAATACCGCCGCCGTCGCCCGCATCGGCGTCCTGCGGACTCGCCGCGTCTCTGAAGTGACGACACTTATGGTTCTGCGCACGCGCTTTCTTTTGAGGCGTCCGGAGCACGCCGAGCTGGTCCTCGAGGAGGTGATGACGCTCGGCTGTGACCTCTTTGCCACGCAGTGGCTGGATCCAGACACAGCTCGCAACCTCCTCGACTCGGTGCGACCGGAAGCGGAGATCCCGCTCGCGGAACGGCGGGAGTTCGCCGAGCACGCCCTGCAGGCGCTCCAAGCACAGCTTGAGCAACCTGAGCCCACTGGCCCACTGGCGCGCGTCCTAAAGGAACGCGCAGCGGGCCTCGAGCAGGCTCATCGCCGTCTGCGTGCGGCTGCGGAACTCCCCCGCCGCGAGGTGACCGTGCAGCCACTGTGGCCGCCGGACTTGATCGC
>DAOTWO010000168.1:0-4211 GCA_034435855.1 Thermomicrobium sp.
CGTCTCGCCTTCGCCGCCAGTAAACTCGGACTCCTCGCCGACCCGACCCTCGGCCTCTCGCGTGTCTTTCTCGGCGTCGCCGACGCGTTCTTCCTCGCCGTCTACGCCGCCGGTCAGTTCGTGGCCGGCGCCCTCACCGACCGCGTGGGCCCGCGCAGACTGGTCACCCTCGGACTCCTGACCGCCTGCGCGGCATCACTGCTTCTCGCTGCAACGCCCACCGCCTGGCTGCTGCTGGCCGCGCTCCTCATCCAAGGTGCCGCACAAGCCACCGGCTGGGCCGCAGTCTGCAGTGATGTCGCACAGCATACGTCACCAGATCGCCGCGGCCTCGCCTTCGGCATCCTCAGTACAAGCTATGCCTTCGGCGCACTCGCGGCCCCTGTTGCCCTCGGCTGGATCGCTTACGCACTCCTCGACCAATGGCGCGCCGCACCCCTCGGCGGTGCCGTCATCGCGCTGGCCGTCACGCTCGTGTACGCGCTCTGGCTCCGCTCGTGGTCCGCACCGGACCAACGCAGCGGGGATTCCCGCTTGGGGAAGACGCGGCAGCCCTCTGCGCTCCTCCGCAGCCGTCCGATCTGGCTCTTGAGTGCCGCCGACTTCCTTCTCAAGCCGGTTATTTACGCGACCGTCTTCTGGACACCCGTACTGGTCCGTGACGCCCTACCGTTCATCGCCGCCGGCGTCGCGACGGCGATCGCTGGACTGCTTGGGCTCGCCGGCCTGGCCGGCCCACTCCTCGCTGGCGCGCTCTCGGATCGACTCTTTGGGGGACACCGCGTCCGGCCTGCTGTCTTTGCCTTACTCGGCTGTACCGTGGCCCTTCTTCTCTTCCCTGTTGCGGCACGGACTCAACGTTGGTGGCTGATCGCGCTCGTCCTCCTCGCGCTCGGTATCACCCTCTATGCCGCGGAGTCGTTAATCGTTGGCGTCGCAGCCGCCGAGGCCGGTGGAGCACAGGCCGCAATCGCGGTGGGCATCGTTAACGGTGTTGGCTCGGTTGGCGGCATCCTCGGGGGACTCGTCCCTGGTCTCGTCACCGGCACTTCACTGTTTCTCGCTCTCGCGTTCACCGCGCTGCTTGCATCGCTCCTGCTCATCCCACTGACCGAGAAGGCGAGTGGACACGATCATTCGCCTCGTTGACTTGCGACCCTCCTCAGGATTCTGCGGGACCCACCGGGTCCGCGAGCGGCTCCGCTCAGCAGAACCACGATTCGGTGAGCCGCGGTGGGGCCGGTCGCTTCCGTCGACGTCGCGGCGGCTCACTGGGTGGCTGCTTTCCAGCGGTCTCCCAGGCCAGTGCGCGTATCGCCGCAAAGGTGGTATAGGGATCCCAGCCCTCCCGCGTCGCCCGCTCCGCAAGCTCGGCGACAGCCTGCTGGAGTTCGTCCATCCGCGGGTCTGGATGCCGCCAGGTATAAGTGAAGTTCGCCTCATCTAGCGGTCCCAAGTACGGCCGGAGTTCTGGGACTTCCAGCAGCGCCGAGCCTGGCGGGATGAGCAAGCGAATGGAAAGATGGACCGGATCAACGTGCTCGATGAGCTCCTCTTCCTCAATGAACTCCAGAAGCTCCAGGTAGTCCTCGAGGGTTGTCCACGGTGTGAATGGCAAGAGCGAGGGTCGCAGCGCGATGCCCGCGTCGTCGCAGACGCGAAGCGCTTCAAGCACGTCAGCCCGTGAGTGACCCTTCCGGATCGCCTGGAGTGCTCGGTCGCTGAGAAGCTCGACCGCCGAGACGACGAAAACGCAGCCGAGCCGCCGAAACTCCGGCATCAGGTTCCGATGTTGGACGATGTGCTCGATCCGCGCTGTGAAATCAAAGGTCACGTCCGGGAACTCCTCGTGCAACGCACGGCAGATGCGCAGGCTATGGGTCGGCCCGTTCAAGAAGTCAGGATCACCAAAGGTGATGTGCCGGACACCGTTGCCCACCTGCTGCCGGATATCCGCGAGGACCACCTGGCGTGGGATGGCAAAAAACCGTCCACGGTAGATTGGCACGACGGGGCAATGTGCGCAGGTATGATGACACCCACGGGTTGCCTCTGTGTATCCTGCCGGCACGACCTGGCCATTGATGATCAGATGCGCGTAGTGGCGCGGTGGTGGTAGAACGTCGCGAGCTGGAACTGGAAAACCAACGCGGACGAGCGCTGGCGCAGACGATTGCTCCCGTGTCACAACCCCGGGCACTGTGACCGGCCCACCGCGCTCCAGCGCCTGAACCAGGCCTAAGAGGGGCACCTCGATCTCACCGCCGATCACACTATCGGCAAGTTCTCGGAGCAGATAGTCGCGGTTTAACCAGGCATAGAGGCCGTAGTAGCAGAGGTGCACTCTAGGATTCACGGCCCGGATGCGCTCGCCAAGCCCCACACCCAAACGGAGGGCAGTGTGCATCGGGACGGAGATGGCCACGAGCCTTGCTCGCTTGATCGCCGCCGCCGGGAGCTCCTGTACCGCCGTGTCAATCGCCAGCGGGTGGTATCCCGCTGCTCGCAAGTAGGCAAGCGGTATGGCAAGACTCAGCGGCTGGTGGCCGAGTTCGTAACAAGAGAGGAGAAGGATTGCACCAGGCTCGTGCAGGTCGCGCCCTGTCGTGTCCGCGACCTCCGTTCGAACACACACCGGATCACCCTCCGCGGGAGCGTTTGACATCCTTCGCAAGCGTAGCACGCGACGCAGCTCCGGTGATGCTCTCTGCCGACTCTCCCTGGACAGCAACCAGCCCCTAGTGCATCAGGGCTTGGCAGCAAGGCTTCTCTGCTCCCCTCTTCGTCATTCCTCGAGTTCCTTTCCTCACGCCGTTCCGGTATCTCGAAAAGACGCTCGCGCTGTGTGACACATGAGTGCTACACTGGTGGGCCGTACGTGTCGTTGGGTGGGGGAGGCACAATGGTCCAGCGAACAGTCGCACCGCACGTCTCGACCCGCGCGCAAGCGATTCCGCCATCTCCGATTCGTGGTCTTGTTCCCCTCGCCGATGCAGCCAAAGCGCGCGGTATCCGCGTGATTCATCTCAACATTGGCCAACCCGATCTCCCTCCCCCACCCGGCGTCAGTGCCGCAATCGCCGCGGCGGCCAGCCAGCGACCGACGTATACCCCGTCACGCGGGATTCCCGACCTCATTGCTGCCTGGGTGCGGTACTACCAACGGGTTGGCCTGTCGATCAACCCGGAAGAAGTCGTGGTAACCGGTGGGGCAAGCGAAGCACTCTGGCTTGCTATCCTCGCCACTACAGATCCCGGCGACCAGGTGCTCGTGCCCGAGCCGTTCTATGCACCCTACCAGGGTATCCTGACTGCCGCCGGTGTCGAACTCGTGCCGGTACCTAGCCCTGACCGCTATGGTCCGATCTCTCCCGAGGCCGTCCGTCCGCGCATTTCCCCGCGGACGCGCGGTATTCTCCTCTGTAGTCCCTCGAATCCCACTGGAACACTGTACGATCGTGCAGCCTTTCAGGCTCTCGCCGAGGTGGCGATCGCGTACAACCTGTTCTTTTATAGTGACGAGACGTACCGCGAGCTCGTCTTCAGCGGTGCACGCGCGCCCAGCGCGCTGGAAATGCCCGGGCTCGACGGCCATGCCATCGTTATCGACAGTATTTCCAAGCGTTTCAACGCGTGCGGGCTTCGCATCGGCGCTCTGATTAGCCGAAATCGCGACGTCATCGCCGCGGCGGCATCGCTGGCCGAGCTTCGCCTCTCGCTTCCCCTCGTCGCACAACTCGCCGCCATTGCCGCGCTCGATGTGCCAGAGACCTACGTCGCCGAGGTCGTCACAACCTATCGCCGGCGTCGTGACACGATGCTCGCCGCGTTGCGGCAGATCCCCGGCGTTCGTCCTATCCCGCCAGCTGGTGCACTCTATCTTGTCGCCGAACTCCCCGTTGATGACGCAGAGCGCTTTGCCGCGTGGCTCCTCACCGACTTCGCGCTCGGTGGCGAAACTGTTATGGTCGCTCCCCTGAGCGGCTTCTATGCCACTCCTGGCTGTGGACATCGGGCTGTCCGTCTCGCCCTCGTGCAGCCTGAGCCTGTTCTCGAGCACGCCGCATTCCTGCTCGCCGCCGCACTCGAGATCTACCCAGGACGGAGAGCGTGAAATCTCCTGTGCTTGTGGTGTGTTTTCACTGCTCGAGGCGCTGTTCGACCGGTCGCTGCGCCCGGCGCGGGAAGAGACCTTCAATCTGGTAGAACTC
>DAOTWO010000169.1:0-3089 GCA_034435855.1 Thermomicrobium sp.
AGAGCGGTGTGGAAACACCCCGTCCCATCCCGAACCGGGTCGTGCCCCACACCAGCGCCGGAGAGTACTGCGCGGGGGACCGCGCGGGAGGCGAGGCCACTGCGCGCACACCCGACGGGAAGCCTCACGTTGACGCATCCACTCGCTCCGACGCGGGGTGGAGCAGTGGCAGCTCGCTGGGCTCATAACCCAGAGGTCGTGGGTTCGAATCCCACCCCCGCTACCACCAGAGCTCTCGTGGAAGAACGAGAGCTCTTTTCTGTTCTGGACAGAAAATGAAAGAGCGCCATGTCGTACCGCATGGTAATTTCTCCTTTTGAAAGGCTGCGTTTTGAAAGGCTGCGTTCGTGGTTCCCACGCGTCGCTTTTCTGCTGTTCATCGGGCTTATTGCGCTCTTCTTGTTCCGTCATCGCAAGGAGCTTGAGTCGCTCCGGCATTTACAATTGGTGCAACCCTGGTGGCTCCTCCTGACGATACTGGCTCAAGGGGCTGTGCTGGCATGTATTGCCGCACAACTGCAACTTCTCCTCACTCATCTCGACCGGCGCTTACCGCTGCGCACGCTTGTCACAGCTGACCTGCACCGTGTCGCGGTGTCCAGTGTCGTTCCAGCGGGTGCGGCGGTTGGTGCCCTCGTCTTTGCACGCCAATTGGAAACTGAAGGAATCCGCCGTGAGGCAAGCCTGACCGCAATAGTTCTGTATGGTGCACTGGGAGTCATTTCCTTCTTCGCCTTGACTCCCTTGACAGTCTTCTTCGTAACTCAAGAAGAGGCCATCCCGATCGCGCTCCGCTCAACGGTTGTTTTGCTTGTCGGTACTGCTCTCGTCGCTGTCCTTCTTCTCGGTGGTGCGCTGGTGTTGTTGCGACGAATCGGTACGTCTGTGCAGCGGTGGCCGAAGGTGAACACTCTCTTGTCGGTGAGAGAGGCTATCCCTCACCGAACATTGGTCGCGGTCTTTCTTTTGGCGATCGCTGTTGATCTCTTGAACGTTTTGATTCTCGGGGGTGCGTTGCGTGCGTTAGGGTATCCCGTTTCCTGGGACAAGGTTTTGATTGCCTATCAACTTGGTTACTTCTTCGCTTTTGTTCTTCCTGTCGCGCAAGGTACAGGAGCAGTCGAACTCGCTGGAAGTGCGACCCTCCACATGCTCGGTCTGCCAGGTTCTGTTGCAGTGGCAGCCATCTTGCTCTGGGGTGCCCATGAATTCTGGGCTCCACTACGCGCAGGTACCGCTCTATGGCTCCAGCGAGAGCCGCTTGTGCGGCGGGCTGTCGATCGCTTCCCTGCACTCCTGCTCTGTTGGTCGGGTTTTGTTAGTATCTTCGGACTACTCGAGCCGCATCATCATCGGGTGTTCCTGCGTGGACTTGATGGTGCCGCTATCTTGGAGCCGTGGGAACTTTCCCGCCATACGGAGTTACTGCTCGGCTTCGGCTCGCTCCTCGTCGCACAACAAGTTTGGCGACTGAAGCGAACCGGGTGGTTCCTCGCTGTCCTGCTATCGGGAATCACAATCGTTCAGCAGGCGCTTGGACGTCGGGATCTCCTCGTGCTTGTTCTGTCCGGCTTGGCGTTTAGCATACTTGTCGTCCGCTGACGCGCTTATCGGGTGCGCTCGGATGTTCCTTCCGTACTCCGAGGAGTGAGTTTTGCTGCATCCAGCATCCTCGTCGTCGTTGCATATGGAGCCACTGGCCTTGTGCTTCTCAGCCGCCACGCACTTGCGCCGCCTATCCACCAATGGTGGGAGGCCGTTTACATCCTGATCGTGAGCGGATTTGGCCTTGGAACATGGCCGGTACATGCGGAGACACGATATGGTGCCTGGTTCCTGGATTCCGTGGGAGTACTCGCAGCGGCAGCACTTCTGAGTGCCGTGTGGAGTCTTGGGCGGCCTGTAGTCTGGCGCTACTGGGGGCATCCGGCAGAGCGAGCGCGGGCTCGGGTGCTCATTAAGTGGTGTGGCAATTGGTCATTGGATTTCTTCAAATGGTGGCCAGACAAGGTATTCTTCTTCTCGCGCGATGAAGATGGCGTGGTCAGTTATCGTCCTCTGCGCGGCGTGGCTCTGGTTCTGGGAGACCCCAATGCTTGTGGTGAAGAAGCGTTTGATCGTCTGTTGCGGGATTTCCTTGACTTTTGTGAGCTAAATGACTGGGAACCGGCATTCCACCAGGTCGGGACGCGTTTTCTTCCTCGATACGCTGCGTACGGCTTTAAGTGGCTCAAAGTTGGGGAAGAGGCCATCGTCGATCTCGGCGAGTGGTCGCTCGAGCGGCCAGGCTTCAAGGAGCTCCGGTACATGGTTCGGCGGTTACGGCGGCAGGGGTACCGGTTCGAGGTGAGGCAGCCACCGCAGGACGATACACTTCTTCGAGAGCTGGAGGAGGTGAATCGCGAGTGGCTGACTGTACCGGGACGCCGCGAGCGTTACTTCACACTCGGACAGTTCTCCCCAAGTTACCTCCGTACGACTCCGGAGGCGCTGCTGCGGGATGCCGCAGGGAAGGTCGTGGCCTTTACGAACTTGATTCCGAGTGGCGTCGATGGGGAAATCACGATCGATCTTATGCGACGGAGCCGTGAGCCACATGGGGCAATGGAAGTGTTGCTCGCTTCTGTGCTTGACTACTGCCGAGAAGCAGGCTACCAGCGATTCTCACTTGGACTTGCACCACTCGTTGGGGTAGAGCTTCCTGTGCCAGGGATCGACCCGGTGAGGGAGCGTTTCTCTCACGCACTTGATCATCTCTTTTCCTTTCGCGGACTCTACTACTTCAAAGCGAAATTCGGTCCACGATGGGAGCCGAGATATTTGGTATACCGGTCTGTCACCACACTGCCGGCTGTTTTCCTAGCGATCGTCGAGGCGACGGAGGGGCGAAGTAGCCGGACGCGCGCAACGGCGGTTTTAGAGGATCCCCATTCAGACTGGTTTCTTCTCCCCCCAAAACGGCCAGCCACCTGGTACGTCGACCCCATTGAGAGCTGGTCGAACTGATCCGTTTCTTCCGTCGTGGGAAGGATTTGCCGCCACCTTGCCGGGAGGGTGCATGCTGCGAGGAGGCCGACTTTATCTGGTGG
>DAOTWO010000170.1:0-1942 GCA_034435855.1 Thermomicrobium sp.
GATCCTCTTGGCGATTGGCACCGGAAGTATCTGGCTCATGGAGCGGACGAATGCGGCGACGCTTGCTGGCTTGCCTTGGCATCTGCAGCTCCTTGATTCCTTTACGATCACCGCCAGCCGTACCGGTGGCCCTCGGGTGATCGACACACGCATGCTCGGTGAGGAAACGTCGTTCCTCCTGGGAGCGCTGACCTTCATCGGCGGTGCGAGCGGCTCAGTCGCGGGTGGAATCAAATTGCAGACGTTTAGTTTGCTGCTCCTGGCGATTATCGCTACAGTGCGAGGGAGCCGGCATGTTGTGGCCTTCGGTCGAGAGGTCGCAGATACGCAGGTTTTTCGTGCCCTCACGATTGCAATCTTCGCGCTGGTCGTCACCTTTGGCGGTACTGTGGTGCTGGCGGTCTGGGCGCCGTATGAATTGCCCGTCGTGTGGCTCTTGGTCGTGCAAGCATTCGGGTTGGCTGGAGCGGAGACCGAACTCGTTGCCAGTTTAGGTCTAGCTGGGCAGGTAGTGCTGGCGATCCTGATTGTACTCGGACGCTTCGGGCCGCTCGCTATCGCCTCGGTCTTTGCAACGGAAATTCCGCGGGAAGTCCTACATTACGCTCAAGAATCGATTCGGCTCGGCTAGGAGGAAGGAGATGCGCAAGCAGTTTATGGTGTTGGGGGTCGGGCGGTTCGGGAGCGCAGTTGCGATCGAGCTGGAGCGGCTGGGGCACGAAGTGCTGGCGATCGATCGTTCTGAGCGAGCGATTGAGGCGGTGGCCGACTATGTCACGCACGCGGTGACTGCCGATGTGACCGATCTGGAGGTTTTACGGACACTGGGTGCTCAGGACTTCGACGCGGCGGTGGTCGCGATCGGCGCCGATGAGCGTTCCAGTATCATGGCGACGGTATTGCTGAAAAAACTTGGTGTACGCTTCGTCCTGGCCAAAGCGCAGAACCAGCTGCATGGTGACATTTTGACGATGGTTGGTGCCGACCGCGTGGTCTATCCGGAACGGGAAACCGGTATTCGCGTCGCGCACAGCCTCACGATGCCGCTGGCCAAGGACTACTTTGACGTCGGACCGGGCTATGGTCTTGCCAAAGTCGTCGTCGATCAGCGCATGGCCGGAAAGACGCTCGAAGAACTCGATCTCCGTGAGCGCTTTGGCGTGACGCCACTGTTCTTGCGTCGCGGTGACCAGGTGATCATGAACCCGCATCGTGGTGAGCGCTTGCGCCTCGGTGACGAGTTGACGATCGCAGGGCGTGATGAGCAGCTCCAGCAAGTGTTGCTGCTGTGAGGGCGGACGGTTCTCGAAAAGTTTTTCGGCACGTCGGGTACAAGCAGGAGGAGGACAGTGTGCGACTCGCGCGGATTCTGGTCGACGGGTGCCAAAAGCGGTTGTTGTCGAAGATGGAATCGCTTACAAAGCGGAAGAGGACTGGTTCGTCGAGCGTCCACACCGCGGGCGTTCGCTTGGTCCTTTTGAGTCGTTTCGTGTGTTGCCACCAGTGGAGCGACCAAGCAAGATCGTGGCGGTCGGGTTGAACTATGCTGCGCACGTCACAGAGAACGATCCGACGAGGAAAATCCCTGACGAGCCGGTTTTGTTTCTCAAGCCACCAAGTGCGCTCCTTGGTCACGGGGGGACGATTCTCTTGCCATCCGGGAATCGGATTGACTACGAGGCGGAGCTCTGCCTTGTCGTTGGTCGACGGGCACGGCGCGTGCCCGAGTCGCAAGCGCTAGGGTATCTCCTCGGATACACCTGTGGGAACGACGTAAGTCATCGCGACTTTCAGTACAAGGACGGCCAATGGGTCCGCGGGAAGGGGTTCGACACGTTTTGCCTGTTAGGACCGTGGATTGAGACAGAACTTGACCCAAGCGACCTTGCGATTCGGTCGCGCTTGAACGGGGAGCTACGCCAGAACAGCCGCACGAGCCAGA
>DAOTWO010000171.1:0-4719 GCA_034435855.1 Thermomicrobium sp.
CCGTCGGCGTGGACGCTGTCTACCGTCGTCCAGGACTGCGGCCGCTCCTGGACGAAGAACTGCTGCACGAACTCGGGGAACGCACCGGTACGCGGCTCCTGATCATGGGCCCGCAGGGACAGATCCTGGTGGACTCGGCTGAGGAGCCACTTCCCGCCAGCACGCGTGCCGCCCTGCGCGAGCAGGTAGACCGTGTCTCCAGCGCCGAGGATAATCGACGCGGAAAGCGCGGATCAGCAGCACGCTTCGCCGGTCAGGTCGGCGGCTACTACGTCGCGGTTGCCCCGCTCGGGAGCGTGCCTGGGTCTACACTGGTCGTGCTGGCACCCGCACCGACACGCCTGCTTCTGGGGACTTTGCTCCCGGGACTGGGGCTCGCCATCCTCGCAGGCCTGGCAGTCTCGCTTGCCGTGACCTGGTTCCTTTCGCGCTCGATCGCCGGACCGATCGCGCGCCTTGCTGCAGTCGCAGACGCGATTGCAGCCGGGGATCTCACGCGGCAGGCCACCGGTGGCGGACCGGATGAGGTTTCACGCCTCGTGCGGAGTTTCAATACCATGGTCGGGAACTTACGCCGTCTCGTTGAGGGGCAGCGAAATCTCCTGGCCAATGTGGCTCACGAACTCCGCACCCCGCTCACCGTCATCCAGGGTTATGCCCAGGCTGTCCGTGACGGATTGCTCCACGGGGAGGATGAACGCGAGGAGGCACTGCGGCTGATCGCTGAGGAAAGCGAGCGTGCCGCTCGCCTCTTGACTCAGCTTCTGCACCTCACCCGGCTCGAGACCGGCCAGGTGCGCCTCGAGCATCAACCGGTTGCGCTTGCCGCGCTCGTTCAGCGCGTGGTGACGCGTCATCGGTTGACGATCCAGCGACGCGGCATCGAACTCCAGAGAGACGTTCCGGAGTCTCTGACCGCGGCAGGGGATCCGGAACTCCTCGAGCAGGCTCTCGAGAACCTGGTGCAGAATGCGCTGGTCCATGGTCGAGATGGGATGACGCTCGCGCTCAGCGCCGAGCGCCTGCCCGGCGCCCCACCCCGGGTCCAGCTCACTGTTCGGGATACTGGACCAGGGATTCCACCCGAAGTCCTGCCACATATTTTCGATCGGTTCTACCGGGGAAGCAGTGACAAGGGAGGACCCAACGGATTCGGGCTCGGACTGGCCATCGTGCGGGAAATCGTAGCCCTGCACGGTGGTGCAATCGACGTGACGAGTACCCCTGGGGAAGGCACCACCTTCACGCTGCTCCTCCCCGCTGATACCGGTCAGGATTGAGAAGGGGAAACGCAATGCTTCGACAATGGTTTGGTCTTCGACGTGCCTGGTTGGTTGCGATCGGTGTTGCTGCGCTAGCGGGACTGTTGGTGACTGCTGGACTAGCCGCCGCCCAAACAGCAACTCCGACCCCATCGGCAGGCAGCACGAACCGCTGCGCGGCAATCGGGACAAAGCAGGGTAGTCGGCTCGATACGTTGCTGACCGACCTCGTGAATCAAGGCATCATCAACCAGAGCCAGGCTGATGCCATCCGCAACTACCTCCAGCGTCAAGCCCAAAGCCGCTGCTATCAAGCTGCCATCCTGCCACCAGCTGATATCCTGAGCACGGCTGCCAACAAGCTCGGTTTGACGACGAGCCAGGTGCGTGCGGAACTTCGCCAAGGGAAGAGCCTTGCGCAAGTCGCCAGTGACCACGGGGTCTCTCGTGACGACCTGAAGAACGCGCTCCTGCAGACCGCACGGACCAACGCGAATGCATTGGTCCAGCAGGGCGTACTGACGCAGGAAGAGGCCGATCGGGCCGTCACCGACGTTCAGAGCAACTTGGACAACGTGATCGATCGCACCGAGCTCCGCGGCTTCAAGGGTGACTTCTGGGGTCGTGGATGGCATCATGGTTATGGACAAGATAACGACGAAGATCAGCAAGGCGAACAGGATGATCAGCAAGGCCCACAGAACCGGTCCAGCAGCAGTGGTGCACGGTTCATTCCCGGCGCGCGAATGTACTGGCAGTAATGCTTCCTCACTCACTCCGACCAAAGGGGAGACGCTGCCTCCCCTTTGGCCTCGTGTGCTTGTGCCGGATCCGGTACGATCCTTTGACGAAGTTTGATCCGGCTGTTAGGATCAGCTTGTCCCGCACCGTCGGCCTGGCACACCGCAGCGGCTGACGGTTCTCGCGAGGAGGAGCACGATGTATTTGGAGCGGATTGACAGCCCACAGGATCTCAAACAGCTGACGATTCCTGAACTTGAAAAGCTCGCCGAGGAGATCCGCGAGGCGATTATTGAGGTCGTCCTCGGTAAGACGGGGGGACACTTTGCACCGAACCTGGGCACCGTTGAACTGACACTCGCACTCCACTACGTCTTCGACTCGCCGCGTGACAAGATCGTCTGGGACGTCGGCCATCAGGCGTATCCGCATAAGCTCGTTACAGGCCGGCGGGACCGTTTTCATACTATCCGCCAAGAAGGAGGGCTCAGCGGGTTTCTCCAGCGTGAGGAAAGCCCCCACGACCAGTTCGGAGCTGGTCATGCCTCAACCTCGATTTCAGCCGCCCTTGGCATGGCCGTTGCCGCAAAACTGCGTGGTGAGCAGTATCACACGATCGCAGTGTTCGGCGACGGTGCGCTCACCGGCGGTATGGCTTACGAAGCGCTGAACCATGCTGGTGCCCTCCAGGTTCCGCTGATCGTCGTCCTCAACGACAACGAGATGTCGATCGCCCCGAATGTGGGGGCCGTTGCCCGGTACCTTACGCGCATTCGCACTGATGCGCGGTACCGCCAGGCGAAAGCTGAAGTCGAGCGGCTGCTGCGGCGACTCCCGCAAGGCGAACGACTCGTGGAACTTTCTCACCGCTTCCTCGATGGACTCAAAGAGATCGTCTACCGCACGATGATTTGGGAAGAACTTGGCTTTACATACATTGGCCCAATCGACGGACACAACCTGCGGGAACTTATCGAAACCTTCCAGCTTGTCAGGACACTGCCAGGGCCAGTCTTTGTGCACGTTCTCACCATGAAGGGCAAAGGCTACCCTCCTGCTGAGGACGACCCCTTCAAACACCACAGCGCTGCGGTGAAGGTACCCGGTGCTCCACCAAGTCCTCCACGGTATCAGGACGTGTTCGGTCAGACCCTGGTGCAGCTCGCGGCACGGGACGAGCGCATCGTCGCCATCACTGCAGCCATGCCGGATGGCACGGGGCTACTCCCGTTTGCCGCTGCCTACCCCGAGCGCTTTTTCGACGTTGGGATCGCAGAGCAACATGCGGTGACCTTTGCAGCAGGACTCGCGACACAAGGCTTTCGGCCGGTCTGCGCCATCTACTCGACATTCCTGCAGCGGGCCTATGACCAGGTCATCCACGATGTCTGCATCCAGCGCCTTCCAGTTGTCTTTGCGATGGACCGGGCCGGACTGGTCGGTGAGGATGGACGAACACACCACGGCGTTTTCGACGTCGCGTACCTCCGCTGCATCCCGAACATGGTCTTGATGGCCCCGAAGGATGAGGATGAGCTCCGGCACATGCTCGCAACCGCGCTGGTTTACGAGGAGGGGCCGATCGCCCTACGCTACCCGCGCGGTAGCGGTGTCGGTGTACCGCTGCTCGGCGAGCCACGTGTCCTCCCGATCGGCCGAGGAGAGCTCCTCTGCGAGGGACAGGACGTGGCGCTGATTGCCCTCGGCGCCACTGTTCTTCCCGCTGAACGCGCTGCTCAAATTCTGGCGGAAAGAGGAATTCGGGCTACCGTCATCAATGCCCGCTTCGTGAAACCCCTCGACCGGACGTTGATTCTGGACGCCGCACGCGAATGTGGTTGTGTTGTGACGGTAGAGGAGGCACAGCTGGCCGGAGGCTTTGGTAGTGCTGTTCTTGAAGCGCTCAACGATGCCGACCTTCGCGTCCCGGTATTGCGCTTGGGTCTTGCAGACCGTTTCTTCGATCACGCTTCGCAGGCCTCGCTTCGCCGTCAGGCTGGCATCGATGCCGAATCGATTGCGCAGCGCACACTAGCCTTCCTCGCCGCACAGGGTCGTGTCGTAGCTGGATCGTCACCGGAGTCGTGAGTCGCTCCACCCTCGATCTCACACTCCTTCGCACCGCCGCGGCTCGCTTGGGTGAAGAGCTCACACCCGAAACAGAACGAGCCTTCCGGCGCTATGCTGAACTCCTGCTCGAGTGGAATCAGCGGATCAACCTCACAGGACTCGATGATTGGTCGGAGATCCAGCGACGGCTCCTGATTGAGTCACTGGGATTACTTCCATGGGTCGATCGCGCTTGTGCGCCATCGCAACGGTGCCGAGTGATCGATGTGGGCACTGGGGCGGGTATCCCCGGTATCCCGTTGAAACTTCTCCGCCCAAAACTTTCATTCACGCTTCTGGACGCGACCGCGAAAAAAGTGCGTTTCCTCGAGCTTGTCGTGCGCGAGCTTGCGCTCCTCGACACGACACCGATCCACGACCGGGCGGAGACGTTAGCACACACCCCTGAACACCGTGGCCGGTACGATCTTGCGACTGCACGGGCAGTAGCGCATCTTGCGACCGCGCTCGAGCTCACCTTGCCTTTCCTCCATGTCGATGGACTCGCCGTCTTCCCTAAGGGCCCAGCAATCGAGTTGGAGCTCCGCGACAGTCGACGTGCACTGGAAATCCTTGGGGGAGAAATCGAGGCTGTTGAGCCAATGCC
>DAOTWO010000172.1:0-4557 GCA_034435855.1 Thermomicrobium sp.
TGGAGCGCAGATCACAACGAGTGAGGAGCTTGGGCGAGAGTGGGCAACAGAGCGCTAGTGCACCTGAGGGTCGTGAGATGCCCAGGGCAGGCACAGGTATGAGCGAACATCCCTGTGCCTTGCAGCATCGGGCTCATCGCAAGCAACCATCCAGCCGGCTCGCAAAGCGATGAAGGCGTAGAGCGCTGGCCACCATCGCACTCTGCCGTCGCAAGTAGGCTATTCGCGTCTGACGATGTCACGACTGGACGACCCGACAGGTGTGGAGGCTCTGCACGGTGGGGCGATCTCCCTGCCGATGCGTCCGCTCGCTGGGACGACGTCAGAATCAGCAATCTCTTCCACGACGCTGAACTCGCGCACTCCTTTCAGTCTGCGGCCTACGTGTGGGCAAGAGCGGTCATTACCCGAGGTAGACCAACTCCACGTGCTCTGGTGGCGCGCTACCCCGTTCCGGCATCGGCGCACGCAATTTCGTAGGGCGTCTCGCGAGGGCACGACGCGTCTCCGCTTCCAGTCTTACTGGCTCCCGGCATGACTGCGACGGCTCCGTGGCATGTCACCACTAACAGGCCGAGTCGCGCTTCGGCAGAACAGTATGTCGGCGCAATGCCATCCACAGTGTCCGCGAGTGGGCCAGGCCTGGGGAACCGAGGTGTGATGAACCGACTTGAGACGCCAGGGCCTGTGAGGTATACGACCAGAAGACCATCGGCAAGTGCTCTCAGCAGGCAGACTGTTGGCGGTGAAGGTCACGGGCAGGTATCAAGAGCCAGCGCTCCACCCTCAAGGCACGCTCCGATAGAGTGCCGTGAGGGTTGGCAAAGACCGCGGACTTGCACCAGAAGGATCGCACACGTCCAGAATCGAGTCGCAACTGGTCATATTGCGCTCCGTGACACCACTGTGCGCACCAGTGCGACGTATCGGCGCGGTCTTCAGGGCCCTGCCGGGGCCGGAGTGTTCCGCCAGAGCAACGACGAGACGGCCACCTTTTGGTCGGCGCAGGACAGATGTGCGGGAGCCGAGCGAGCGCATCAGAGAAGGGCACACTTGCTTTGTGCACAGTGCTGCCACCCGAGTGAAGTCCTGCAAGGCTTGGCATCCACGGCAGGAGATCGTTCACACGGGCGAGGATGGCCTTGCATCAAAGCCCTGTGTCGGTAGGCTCCCAGGGCGTGGGACCGTAGTGCAGCCAATCCTTCAAATGTGAGCAGGTCGATCCAAGAGACGCCACTCCTCTTGCCATCCGGGCGTTGCTCCTCGATGCTGCAGTGGTGACTGAAGGAGGTCACGATGGGACAGCCGACCCTGCGAGATGTTGTCGAGAAAATCTGTTCCCAGAGAGGAGTCCCGGGGATGGCGGTCGGCCTGCTCACCGAAGCCGGCCGCGAAATCGTCACGTACGGTGTGGCGAGCGTAGAGACGCGATGTCCGGTGCGACATGATACGCTGTTCCAGATCGGTTCGATCACCAAAGTATTCCTCGCCACTGTGGCCATGCAGCTGGTGGAGCAGGGTCTGGTCACGCTGGACGAACCGGTGGCCGCCTCTGTGCCTGAGTTTCAGCTGGCCGATCCACTGGCACGAGAAACGATCACGCTGCGGCACCTGCTCACACACACGAGTGGCATCGAAGGGGATCGTTTCGACGACTACGGTTATGGAGACGATGCGCTTAGCCGGTACGTCGCGAGCCTGGCGAACGTGCGCCAGATCCACGCGCCAGGGCAGCACTGGAGCTACTGCAACAGCGGCTTTTCCGTCGCGGGGCGTCTCATTGAGATTAAGACGGGGCAGACATTTGAGACCGCGATGCGCGAGCGGCTGTTCCGACACCTCGGGCTGAAGCGCAGTTTCTTCTTGGTGCAGGACATTCTCGGGTATCCGTTCGCCTGCGGGCACCGAACAAGTGAGAACGGAACGGTCGAGGTGGTACGTGACTTCGCACTCCCGCGGACCGTGCATCCGGCGGGTGGAATTTGGGCAACGATCGACGATCTCTTGAGCTTCGCCGGCTTCCATCTCGGACTGCTTCGCCTGTCGGATCCACCGCTCTCGCCAGAGGGCGTGGAGCTGATGCAGAAACCGCAGGTAGCGGCTGGAAACTGGGCCGACGCCTATGGGTTCGGCTGGGCAATCTGGTCGGTGGGAGACACACGACTCATCGGGCACGGTGGCTCAACGAACGGTTTCCAGGCACATGTGGTTCTCTTGCCAGAACAGCGTGTCGCGATCGCCAGCCTGACCAATCACGAGTCAGGAAGTGTCGCAATCTCCGAACTGGAGACCTGGATCCTCGCGGAGCGCTTCGGGATACGGGTACCGAACCCACGGAGCGTCACGGTGGGTGAGGCCGAACTCGCGCGTCTCGCCGGGACGTATGAGTACCCATTGGCACGTGTGACGGTCCGTCCCGCAGCGGGCGGGCTCTGGCTGGAGACGATCCAGCGACGAGGGCTAAGTCGGGAACGACACGAGCGACAACTCCCACCGCTGTTCCTGCGGCCAATTGGGCGGAGCGTGTTCACCGTGGGGCCAGCACGTGTGGTCCCGAATCGCGTCGACTTTGTGTTCGAGGGAGACAGCGAGCGACCGTGTTGGATTCGGGTGTTTGGGCGACTGGCCGAGCGCGTGGAGGGGTGAGGTAGAACAGCAGCCACAGGACATGTCCTTCTAGGACATGCGTGAGGCAAGAGGGCAACCAGACATGCGGAGTTCCCGACCGAGCGATGGTGGAGGCAAGCTTCCACGCCCCAGGCCTACCAGGCCGTCCAACCACCGTCTACGGGTAGGGTTACCCCGGTAATCAGGCTGGCAGCATCGGAGGCAAGGAAAACCACAGCTGCCGCGACCTCCTCAGGTAAGCCCAGACGTCCCATGGGGATGCGGCGCAGCACTTCCTCCCGAAAACCAGGAATGCGCTCAAAATAGGGGCGGGTGAGTGGTGTCTCGACGAAGGTTGGCGCAACGGCATTGACGGTCACGTTGTACGGGGCCCACTCGATGGCGAGCACTTTGGTGAGCTGGGAAACCGCCCCTTTGCTCGCACAGTAGGCAGCGCGATCGGCCATCCCGACGAGTCCCATCGTGGAGCCGATATTGACGATGCGACCATAGCGCTGGGCGACCATGTATCGGCCGACCGCTTGGCAACAGAAGAAGAGCCCCTTAGCATTGGTATCCATGATGGTGTCCCAAGCCTCTTCTGTGACCTCAAGGGCCGGCTGCGGGATATTGAGCCCAGCACTGTTGACCAGGATATCGATCCGTCCGAAGCGCTCGACGGCTGCATCGGCCATGCGGCGAACCTGAGCGAGATCGCGAACGTCGACTGCCAGAGGGAACGCCTGTCTCCCGCGCGCTTCAATAGCACGACAGATGTCGGCCAAACGTTCCAGCGAGCGACTCGCCACCACCAGATCAGCACCAGCTTCGGCAAGGGCAAGCGCACTCGCATACCCAAGGCCGCTCGAAGCACCCGTGACCAGCGCCACACGGCCGTCGAGGCGAACTTCATGCCACATCTGCGATGCACTCATTGCCTACCTCCCCACGTTCCCACTCTCGGGACTAGTCTGTGGAACTAGCACCGAACTCACAAGAGGAAGAGAAGGGGTCGACATCGGGGAGCAGAGGCAGCGACCTTCAGCGAGCCCTACGGAGTTTCCCGGTTTCCGGGTAGTGCCCCCCGGAAACGCGGCCCCCACACAGGGCCTACTCCAAATACCACCCCTGGTGTCTCGAGGCATTCGCGGAGTCGCACAAGCCTGCACACTGCTACCGTGTACCGTGCGGGGCGTGGCAACCAGCCCGGCTTCCTGTACGACGGCCGAAGCAACCTTCTGTTTCTCGGCGTGTCGTGTCGCCATCATGGCACAAGACACGCGGACAGCGTTGTCATGAACAAAAGAGACAGAGACGCCAGAAGGCGAGAGTACCAGTGTGACACGAGGCAGCACGTGCCCGCTTCTCAGCCCAGGTCGGATGTCCGGTGACAAAAACTGTTGCGATTTTGTAACGTCCCACTCTTGCATTGCTGGCCTGGACGAGTATCCTAAAGCTAGGCCCCGACGATTCGAGGCCGGGAATCCGAAACCCGAAAGGGGAGTAAGAGACCCGAACCAAGGATCGTCGGGGTCCTGTCTTTTGGCCGAAGATCGGGAACTCGTGACGCAACGACGCCAGTGGCTGTCTCCCAACTGCGCGCAGCCGGAAGGCCATGACGATCGGAGCTCAGTGCTGGCAGGGAACGCGGCATCGGCCCCGGTACAAACCGGCAGGAGCAAGGCAGACATCCAGCGCCGCCTTCTCGGCATCCCCTGCCGGAACGATTGCGCGGCGTAGCCCAAGCTCACGCGCCACCCCAACCATCGGCAGAACGCCGAGAAACAGCGACAAACTCATCCTTTTTCCACTCCAGTCGCAGCAGCTGAACACCTTGCAGAAAGACAAGGTCCCGCCTGCATGGCGAAGAGAGAACCCAGGCCGATTGGCGCCGGCTTCCTCACCTTGCGCCAATCGACGGATGCTTCTCGTCAGAGAACACAGGACGGC
>DAOTWO010000173.1:0-3079 GCA_034435855.1 Thermomicrobium sp.
GCGAAGTCACGCCGGACGAGTACGTGGTCAGCAAGGTGACGTTGGAGATCGTCCGCAAGCAGATCAATCCCAAGCCGTTCCGGTACCGGCGTGGCGGATCCGATGGCACACTCCAGCGCGAGGAACTTCCGCCGGAGCGCGCGACCGCCCCGTGCCTCGACGATGCCGAGGTTGTCGAACTCGCCCGGCGTGCCCGTGCGCTTGAAAAGCAGTTCGGCTTCCCCTTGGACGTGGAATGGGCGATCACGGATTCTCCCGATCGTGGAACGATCTACTTTCTCCAGTGTCGCCCCGAGACGGTGTGGAGCCAGAAGGAGCGTCCTGCAATCACATTTACGGCGACCAACCCGATCATGGCGATTGCCCAAACGCTCGTTCGTCCGCCAAGCCGCTGAGGAGGTGCAAGACACCACCCCAAGAACGTAAGAAACAGTGGGCACGAGGGATACTTCTCTCGCGCCCACTGTGCGTGTGGGCGCGCCACGACGGATGAGCACCCTTCGTCCAGGACACTGGGTACTTCACCAATCCCCAGTCCGATACCCGATGGCGGAGGAACCATTGCACTCGCACCCGTGACCGGTCAGCTGATCACTGTGGGTGAGCCAGCCGCTCATCCAAGAACTGGACATGGTAAGCGGCTGCAAGAACTGCAGGATCATCGGCCAGTGCACGGTGGAACGGCGCAGTTGTCGCGATCCCTTCAACAACAAACTCGTCAAGGGCGCGTCGCCCACGAGCCAACGCCTCGGCCCGATCACGCCCCCAGACGATGATCTTCCCGATGAGCGAGTCGTAATAGGGAGGCACCTCATCACCGGGCCCGAAGCCGAAGTCGCAGCGCACGCCTGGGCCGGACGGGAGCTCCATCCGCTCGATCACGCCTGGCGAGGGGAAGAAGCCGAGCGCCGGATCTTCGGCGTTGACCCGGAACTCGATCGCATGGCCGTGCACAGTGATGTCCTCTTGACGCCAGAGCAACCGCTCGCCAGCCGCGATCCGGATCTGCTCCTTGACGATGTCGATTCCCGTGACGAGCTCGGTGACAGGGTGCTCCACCTGGACGCGGGTGTTCATTTCCAGGAAATAGAAGGAGCCGCCTGCATCCACGAGGAACTCGAGAGTGCCAGCATTGGTGTAGCCGGCCGCGCGGGCCAGCCGCACTGCAGCCTCGCAGATCTGAGCACGCAGACCAGGGGTGAGCGCTGGCGAGGGCGCTTCTTCCCAGAGCTTTTGGCGGCGACGTTGAATCGAGCACTCCCGCTCAAAGAGGTGCAGAGCGGTACCATGATGGTCGACAAGCACTTGCACCTCGATATGACGCGGTCGCTCCAAGAACTTTTCGAGATAGAGCGCACCGTCACCAAAAGCGGCGTGGGCTTCTTGGGCCGCAACGTGCAAGGCCTGCTCGAGTTCTGCGCGGTTGCGCACGACACGAATTCCACGCCCCCCACCACCAGCCGCTGCTTTCACCATGATCGGAAAACCGATCCGGTCAGCGAAAGCGAGAGCTTCGTCTGGCGTGACCTTGTCTGGCGTTCCTGGAACAACTGGGACACCGACCGAATCGGCAAGCTTTCGAGCCTCGGCCTTGTCGCCCATGAGCGTGATCGCCTCAGGGCTTGGCCCAATGAAGACGATCCCTGCCTCCCGGCAGGCGCGAGCGAACTCCGCATTCTCTGCGAGGAATCCATAACCGGGATGGATCGCCTCGGCACCCGTTTCGCGAGCCGCTGCGATGATCGCCTCGATATTCAGGTAACTCCGTGACGCCGCTGCCGGACCGATATAACGGGCCTCATCAGCATACCGGACGTGCCGCGCTTGTGCGTCGGCCTCCGAGTAGACCGCCACCGTGCGGATCCCGAGTTCCCGGCACGCGCGCATGACGCGCAGAGCGATCTCACCGCGGTTGGCAATCAGGACCTTGCGGAACACCCTCAGTCCTCCCTCACTTTGGGCTACATGACAAACGGCTTTGTACGAGCTTACAAAGTTTCACGTCTTGACAGCCAACCCTTCGGAGTTCTAGCATACCCTTAGCGAGCGTTACCGTCATCGTGCCGAAAGTGACAACACCGGAGCGAGCAGCAATCTGTGAGTGGATGCTCACGAAAGCAACATTTTTTGGTCCGGCATGCAAGGGGAGGGTGCGACGATGAAACCGCCGGCCTTCGCCTACGAGCGGCCGCAGAGTCTTCACGAAGCGCTCGAGATCCTCGCGCGGGAGGGAGCAGAGGCTCGCCCGCTGGCTGGTGGGCAGAGCCTTATTCCGATGCTCGCACTGCGTCTCGCCCGACCGACCCTACTCGTCGACCTTGGAGGGATCGCCGGGTTGGACGAGTTGTCACTGGACGATGGAACGCTCGTCGCTGGGGCGATGGTACGGCAACGACGTCTGGAACGTGACCCCCTTGTCGCTCACCATCTCCCGCTCCTGGCTGCTGCCACGCGGCTCGTCGGTCACCCTGCGATCCGCAACCGTGGGACACTCGGCGGCTCCCTGGCACATGCTGATCCATCGGCGGAGTACCCGGCGGTCGCACTAGCCCTGGAGGCAGAGCTCGTCATACGGGGCCCAAGTGGAGAACGCTCCGTGCCGGCGCGCGAGTTTTTCCTTGGGCCATTCACGACTGCCCTCGCTGACGGTGAACTGCTGGCGGCCGTGCGTTTCCCTCTCCCCTCAGCGGCCACCGGATGGGGTATCGCTGAAGTTGCGCGCCGACACGGAGACTTCGCCTTGGCCGGGGCAGTGACACTGGTGGAGCGCGCCGCTGACGGCACCTGTGTACGGGCTGCGATCGCTCTCTTTGGCGTTGCAACACGCCCCGTGCGCGCAACAGCGGCAGAGCAGGCGCTGGTGGGGCAGCCACTGACTGTTGAAACGTTCCGCGAGGCAGCGGCGCGAGCGACGGAAGCGATTGACGAGCCACTCTCCGACGTCCACGGATCAGCAGCCTACCGCAAGCACATTGTCCCGGTTGTGGTACGCCGGGCGCTTGAGGCAGCGGCACAACGCGTGCAGGCGACATGACCAGGAAGAGGGGTGGACGATGGAGCGCGTACCGATCACGGTGAC
>DAOTWO010000174.1:0-2063 GCA_034435855.1 Thermomicrobium sp.
GCATCAATACGTTCCTCCAGGCCGAACCCGATCCTGCGCGTGTTGCCCAAATGTTGGACATGATTGCCGCTGCAGGCTTCAGCTATATCCGACAGCCCTTCTTCTGGTACGAAATCGAGCCTGAGCCAGGAGTGTTTTGGGACGAGAAGTGGGGTGTCAGCACCTGGGAAAAGTACGATCGCATTGTGCAGCTGGCCCGCGAGCGTGGGTTAGAGATCATTGCGCGACTCGATAAACCACCCCGTTGGGCGCGGGACGGTCAACCAAACCTCGAGGAATGCCCGGACGGACCACCAACCCGCTACGAAGACTACGCCCGCTTTGTCCACGCGGTCGTGTCGCGGTACCGCGGGCAAATCCGTTACGTGCAGATCTGGAATGAGCCGAACCTCCGGAATGAATGGGGTTGTCAGCCAATCGATCCGGCCGCCTTTACCCGGCTCCTCGCCCTGGCTTATCGGGCTGCAAAAGACGCCGATCCGAATGTGCTTGTGCTGATGCCCGGGCTTGCGCCAACTGACCAGACTGGGCCAGAGAATTTGAGCGATCTCCTTTTTCTCGAAGGGATGTACCAGGCCGGTGCCGCCCCGTACTTCGACATCGCGAGTGCCATGATCTACGGATACGGTTATTCCCCTCATGACCGCCGCGTGAACTTCGCGCGCAACAACTTCTCCCGGATCATCCAGACACGCGAGATCATGGTCCGCTACAGTGACGCAGCAAAACCGCTCTGGGTCTCGGAATACAACTGGGTCGCCTTCCCACCAGACTGGCAGGGCTATCCCTCTGTCTGGGGTCGCCCTGTTACCTTGGAGCAGCAAGCACGCTACCTCTATGAGGGTTATCTCCGCGCACAACGTGAATGGCCATGGCTCGGCGTCCTCTGCGTCTGGTACTTCCGTTGGTGGCTCCCGCCCGATGACCCAGAAAATTGGGCCGATCCGACACGCGGGTTCGCCATCGTCGAATGGGATTTCACTCCACGGCCAGCTTACCAACTGCTCGCCCGCGCCCGTCCTGTGCTGGATCGAGCCTGGACTGGCACCTACCCTGCGACCAGCCGGTATTGGAGCGCCGACGCGGGCTGGGAGCTCCGCCAGACCCCCTTCGGTGCGGCCTGGGAGCCGACGCGCCAAGACGCGCGGCTTGCCTTTCCTTTCGGTGGCCCGCGACTGGACCTTACCCTTCTACCGGGTACGCGTATCACCGTACAGGTTGATGACCAGCCCCCACACCGTATCGTGGTCACAGGCCCTTCGCCGCAACGTATCACCGTCGTGGAAGGACTCACTGACGCGCCTCACACGCTCTTCGTGACGGCAGAAGGTGACAGCGGCGGAGTCCTGGAGGCGAAGGTTATCCGGCGCCCCTTTATTCTGGATGCGTTCCCGTGGATCCTTGGTCTCTCTGCAGGCGTCCTGGGGTTGAACCTTGCCTCGCTTCTCTGGATTCTCCGGGCACCGTACCACGGGAGATTCACGAGGACTCGTGTGCACGGAGGGACGCCAGGCACCGCGCAAGCGCATCCCGCCAGTCGGGCATGATGATCCCTAGGGCGGGTGCTGCCAGACTTGTCAGCACACCGTTCCGCGGTGGACGTGCCGCACGGCGGAACTCACTTGCCGGAATCGGATCAACGGGAACAGCAAGATCGAGCAGCTCAAGCACGGCAACTGCCCACTCGTACCACGACGCTGCTCCCTGATTAATGAGGTGAAACGTCCCATACGCCGGCTGAACCACCAGCTGCCAGAGAGCACGGGCAAGGTCATCAACAAACGTGGGATTCCCGTATTGATCGGCCACCATGCGTAGGCGCGGCTGCTCGCGAGCAAGCCGAAGAACTGTCGTGACGAAGTTCCGGCTGTGCGCGTCATAGAGCATCGCCGTGCGCACGATAACGTGCCGCGGGCAGAGTGCACGGACGACCTCTTCGCCAGCCAGCTTACTCGCCCCGTAGACACTGAGCGGGTTCGGCCGATCAAACTCGTGATATGGCTCATCACGCTCGCCGTCAAAGACATAGTTTGTTGAAATGTAGACGAGGACAGCGCCTGCTT
>DAOTWO010000175.1:0-1746 GCA_034435855.1 Thermomicrobium sp.
CGCGGCCGACGAGAGACAGTAACGCGGGCGAAACCGAGGCTTGCCAACAACCCGATCTCAGCTGGGCCAAGCACTGTACCCGCCGGAATGACCAGGTCACCACGCCGAATGTCCACCCCAACCGGGCGAACATTCTCGCCTGGCCGAACCTCATCACGCCGAATTACGATATGGTCGTCCACCACTTCCACATCTTCTACCGGAACGACAGCATCCGCGCCAGCGGGGAGCGGCGCTCCGGTGGTGATACGGACGGCGGTACCCGGCGTGACGACGACGTCGGTGACATGTCCAGCGTACTGCTCGCCAATCACCTCCCGCCAGGGAGAGGTGTCATCGTGGATGACAGCAAAACCATCCATCGTCGCGGCAGGGAACGGCGGGTGATCCTCCGGCGCAATGACCGGCTCAGCGAGCACTCGCCCAACCGCCTGCATCAACATCACAGTTTCCGTCGGCAAAGGCTGCACATGCGCCAGAATGATGTCGAGGGCCTCTCGCGGGGTTAGCATTCGACTCGTTCGCTGCATACTGTGCTCCTCAGCCCGAAACTATCTTCCCGAAAGCAGCTCAATCCTACACCGGCATCGCGCAATCTGGTGAGAAACGTCAGCAGTACGCTCGGTGTTTCATCCCTTGAGGCAGGGGAAACGAGGCGTCACGCCCGGAGAAGGCGGATAGCGACAAAAATTTGCAAGAGGCCTGTTGGAGCATTGATCATCCTGCAAGCCCGCCTCCAGTCACCAAGCATCGGTGAGCCCTGTGTTCGTCTCCTTTCCATGTGCACACCACGCATGTGATGAATCGCAGCTCTCCCGCCGGCCAGGTGCGGAGACGCCGCACCTCCTCCGCCCTCAACAGTGCCCGACAACGTGATCCGGTAATCTGGGAGTTCCCAGCAACTGCCAAGCAAGGTGTACAGAGGAAGAATCGCCTGACTACACACAACGTCGTTGTCCGGATCGCTGCGGGGCACGAGGAGGACCAAATGTGGTTCCACACTCTGCTTGGTCCAACGGCTATCACAATGCGCCCCTGCCCGATTGCTTCTCGCAGCTCAGAACCCTTCCTGAACCGTGCAATGACCTCGAGCAGAGGAACGGAGCTCCGCATCGTAAGGCCCTCGGACAACGCCATGATTCCAGAACATCACCGAGGAATAGAGCTGCGATATGTAGGAACCAAAATCTGCCGACTGAGCAGAAGAGACGGAGGCAGAGGAGGCGTCTGAGCTCTTTCCGCAACCCTCCCTCCTGCTTCCATGCAGATCCGCGAAATCTGCCGAATGACCGCAACGAGACTGCGGCTCGACCGTTTTCAGGTGTCCCCGAATAGCGACCGTGTACGCAACCACTGACGGCCGATCCGGCAAGAATACAGCTCTCTCCAGGTCAAGCGATTGCACTTGGCGATGGCTCCTTCGTATCATAAAAGGTGTAACTCATATCCTCTCGTCACTCTCGCGATCGAGTGTTCGGGGCATGATGGCAAGCGCTGTACCCCGCGAGAGCGGACGCCACCCAGATTCGAATCAGGAACCGACCGTTACGACGGCCGGCGACGTACCCACATGGGAGACGATCGCTCCTGAGTTCCAGAAGCGACTGCCGGGCGCTGATCTTGAACTCGTCCGGCGCGCATTCGAGTACGCCCGAGCAGCACACGCGGGAGTGCGACGTCGCTCTGGGGAGCCGTACCTTTGCCATCCGATTGCCGTCGCGCTGATCCTCGCCGATATGCAACTTG
>DAOTWO010000176.1:0-17880 GCA_034435855.1 Thermomicrobium sp.
GACATCAAGCTTGAACAGTATCGACGAGGGGAGATGTTCTGTCGCACCATCGCTGAGCGGTATGGGCGGGACGCTCTCACGCTTCTTTGGCGTGGACCGGATTGCTTGCCGAGTTACACGGAGCTTTCGGATCCCGATGTATGGCTCCAGCGGGTAAGGCGGAGCAGCGAGCAGCATGACGCTGGACCTAACGAAAATCGTCAGTGAATTGCGACGCGCTGTTGCGCTTGCCGTTGCCCATGCTCAGAGCGGGGCAGGCGAATTTGTCGATTTGCTTCGGCGATTCGACGATACGGAAGTCCTGCAGCGGGTTGAGGAAGCTCGAACCTCTTGGCTTCTTGCAGTCGCGCTTGGGCGGTATTTTGCGCGCTATGGTGTTCCCGAGTTCCACCCGGTGAACTACAGCTGTGTCGCAACTGACGGGTCAATCGTTGCTAGTGATCGGCATGGGCCACTGCACTACGCGATCGTGAATATCGGGTATTGTGTTCTGGAGTACGGTCCCCATCCCCGAGCGCGACTTGGTGCGGAACCGACAGTGCTTTGGAAAGACGAGGATCTGTGGATCACGGACGGTGCGCGCCGAATTCCGGTCACCGGAGCTGCTCTCGCCGCGCGACGCGCGGTTATGGAGTTGGAGACCGGTTTGCGTCTGTGTGGTGACGTGCAGTCGCCAGTGGCGGTCTTGCAAGATGGGACACTCATTCCCTGGGGGCTAGAAGGTCAAACGGGGCCAGTTGTTGCATGGGCCCTTGAACGCTTCGCGACCGTTCTCCAGGAGTACCGCCAGCGAAAGATTCCAGTCGCTGGAATAATCAGCTACCCAGGGTCGAGGGATGTCGTGAATGTGCTTCGCGTCGCGGCGTGCGACTACCCGCAACTCGGACGTGCGGTAGACTGCGACGACTGTCTTGCCCGTGTCCAACGGGGGGAGCGACACCAGGCATGCAGGATTGTCCCTGACGTGACGGATCGCTGGCTTTTTGGACGATTTGAGGGGATACAGTTGAGTCCCGGCGAACGCAGTGCCTGTTACCGCAGCCGGTCGACGATTTTGCGCCAGCTTCCGGAGGAGGACCAGATTGTGTTTTTCTACCTCCACACCGGCTCAGAGATTGCGCGTGTGGAAATGCCACTTTGGATTGCTGCCGATCATCGCCTCCTGGAAGCGATCCACGGAATCATTTGGGATCAGTGCTGTCGGGCGCGTGGCTACCCGCTCGCCCTGCAAGAAGCTCATGAGCAGGCAGTGGTTCATCGGGAAGAACGCCTTCAAATTGAGGCTATCGTCGACCAGCTCTTCGCTGATGCAGGTCTGATCCAGGAGCGTTCAGCGAAGGAGCGAAGCAAGCGTGTGCGCTTTGCATAAGTCTCGTCGTATTGGCGAAGTCGTTGAGACTTCGACGGTGCAATTTGCTGTCGAGTGCGATGAACTCGATGTGGTGCCTGAGCTGGGATCGTTCGTACGGGTTGGCGGGACAGGCGTCGATGCCATCTACGGGATTGTGGCGTATGCGGAAACCACGGCGGTTGATCCAGGCCGGCGTGTCGTTCGCCGTGGATCAGCGCAACTTCAAGATCGCGCACTCTACGAAGCAAATCCGGAACTGCGCTTCGTCCTCCGCTCACTGTTCTTGGCGGTGGCCATGGCATACGAGCACTCTGGGAACCTCATGTTCTTGGTGCCGCCGTTTCCGCCACCCCTCCATTACAGCGTGGAAGTCGTGCCAGAGAGCGACGTTGGACGGTTGACCGATGGATGTGCGTATTTCGCGCTTCTTTTCGATTTCACAGGTCCGGTGCCTGCCGAACAACTCATTGCAGCGCACCTCTACTACGTGTACCGCAAGCGCGGCCAAGATTGGGATTGGCTCGAACGAGCGGCCAAGGAGATAGCGCGGCTCTCGAAACGGGACTATGAGCGCTCACTCCGCGTGCTTGGCACGCTGGAGGCGGTCCTGCAGCGTGAACTCCACCGTTAGTGGCGAAAATGCCGCTCTCCGGTGAAGACCATCGCTATACCCGCGCGTTCTGCTGCTGCGATGACTTCTCCATCGCGGCGGGATCCCCCTGGTTGGATGATTGCGGTGATGCCAGCAGCGGCTGCAACCTCGATGCTGTCGGGGAAGGGGAAGAAAGCATCGCTGGCCAGCACTGCACCGCGGGCTCGCTCTCCAGCTCGCCAAATGGCTAAACGAACGGCATCCACGCGATTCGGTTGACCACCACCGATTCCGACTGTTTGCCCATCACGCGCAATGACGACGCTGTTGGAGAGGACGAACGGCACGATGGTCCAGGCGAACGAGAGATCCCGCCACTCAGTGTCATTCGGATGCCGCGTTGTCACGACCTGCCAGGACTCTTGCGGGCGAACAGGCCTATCTGGTGACTGCACGAGTGCGATGTCGCCAGCACTTCGGACCACATAAGGGGGATCGACCCACGGAGGAGCGAAAATCAGGCGGAGGGCCTTTCGTCGTCGCAGCACTTCTTCGGCCTCGCGATCGATTGACGGGGCCACGATAAGGTCGAAGAGATGTTGAGCGAGTGCTCGGGCTGTTGGGATATCGACCGGACGATTCAAGGCCACAATACCGCCGAAGGCAGAAACCGGATCCGCGTCGAAGGCACGAGCGAATGCTGCCTCGATTGTCTCGGCAACAGCGACACCACAGGGAGCAGCGTGCTTGACAATCACCACTGCTGGCTCAGCGAAGCGGTTGACAAGCTGCCAGGCGGCCGAGGCATCGAGGACGTTATTGTATGAGAGTTCGACTTCGCCGACCGTGCGCCAGCGATTGATTTGCGAAGGGAAGCCTGCGACCTGGTATAGGGCGGCCGTCTGATGGGGGTTTTCCCCGTAACGAAGCGCCCGAATCCTGCGCAACGGTAGCGGTAGGAGGTCGGGGAAGGGCTCAGTTCGCAAGTAGGCTGCAATCTGCGCGTCGTAGGTCGCAAGGTGTGCGAAAGCTTTCGCAGCGAGTTCGCGGCGGAGAGCGTATGGGACGGATCGGGGTCCACCTCGCGCGAGCTCGTGGAGAATGCGCTCGTAGTCGGCGGGGTCGACGACAGGAAGGACCCAATGGAAGTTTTTGGCTGCGGCGCGAAGCAAGGTTGGTCCGCCGACGTCGATCAGTTCGATGGCTTCGCCTTCCGGTGTTTCGGAGGTCACCGCTCGATCGAAGGGGTACAAGTTGACAACAACTAGTTCAATTGGCTCGAACCCGTACCGTGCGAGCTGTTCGAGGTCCTCCGGGTGATCGTGACGGGCAAGAATTGCAGCATGGATGGCTGGATGCAACGTTTTCACACGACCGCCCAAGAGATCCGGAAACCCGGTGAGCTCGGAGATTTCGCGAACCGGGACGCCGTGTTCGCGCAGAACCCGTGCTGTTCCGCCTGTGGAGAGCAGTTCCCATCCAAGGGTGACAAGTTGCTGGCCCAACTCCACGATGCCGGACTTCTCATAGACCGAAAGGAGTGCGCGCATTGAACCTCCCTCGTCATACCGATTCGATACGCTGAGGCAGAATCAGAACGTCCTTCCCGAAGACAGTTCGGAAGAGACCTGCGCGAGCCTGTGCCTTCTCGACTTCCAGTGTGGGGTATATGTTCGACACTGCGTAGATGGTAATGTACCCATCGAAAAACTCGATGAGGACGTCCTTGACGAATTGCTGATGGCTCGCATCAAGTCCCTCGGCAATACGAAGAATCGCTGCCAGTTGTTCGACGAGGTGGCGGAATCGGGGTGGTAAACGCTGGAACTGTGGATGGCGTAGTGAGGGTTCGGCAGCGCGATGATACCGTGCGATATTCGCAATAGCCAGCTGTTCGGTACGGTCAAATCCCTTGAGGGGAACTGCCATGATTCGATCGAAACTGTATCGGTGGTGCTCTGGAAGCGAACGGAATTGCCCGCAATCATGCCAGAGTGCGGCTGCAGCCAGGAGATCACGGCCCTCTGGCGGAAGGTGAAAACGGTCTCGGAGCTGATCGAAGAGCCGGAGCGCGAGAAAAGCAACGTGCTCGCTATGCTCGGGATCGGGTGTCTCGATCGACGCAGCTGCCCGTGCCCGCTCGAGTGATGGATCGGCGCGAGTCATACGGTCCGCCTCCACTTGGGGGCAAGTATGCCTGAGCGAGCGTTGTTGGGATTAAAGTCGGTCGACAACAAGCTTAATGATGGCGCGGAGTGTTTCGATGACGCCGATAGACCGTACCGCGATAGCTGGAAAACGAGGGGCGCGCATTGGGTTGAGATAGCGATCGAGTATTGGAACTGGTAACGCGTTCGGGAGATCCAGCTTGTTGTATTGGAGCACCAAGGGAAAGTCGAGTGGACGCTTACCCTGCTTTGCAAGGTTCTGTGCAAGTTCCCGCAGGCTCTGGAGATTTTCTGCCAATCGCTCCCGCTGCGCATCTGCCACGAAGACGACTCCATCAGCACCACTAAGGACCGCGATCCGAGTCTGCCGATAGAGTGTTTGTCCCGGAACGGTGTACAACTGGAGACGGAGCCGATACCCATGCACTGTGCCGACATCCAGAGGCAAAAAATCGAAGAACAAAGTTCGCTCGCGTTCTGTTTCCATCGAAATCAGCTCGCTTTTGGCATGGTCCGGGAGCGATTGGTGAATGACTTGTAAATTGGTCGTTTTTCCGCTCAGCCCGGGTCCGTAGTAGACGATCTTCCCGTGAATTTCTCGAGCCGCAATGTCAATCAGTGCCATAGCTTTTCACCACCGAGTCGCGGCGGTGGTTCTCGGTCGAACTGTATTAGCCAGCTCTACGATCTCAGGAACCACTCGTCAAGACCAGTTCCGGGTCTGTTCCGAGGCGCACAAGAACGCGGGGTGTATCTCCTTCGGTAACTTGTCCGATGATCCATCCTTCTCCGATCGCTTGCTGAAGTTCGCGAATGAACGGCGCCTCCCCAATGACGACGAACCCGATTCCCATGTTAAACACACGATACATTTCGATGAGCGGTACTTGACCCCGTTGTTGGAGCTCAAGGAAAAGCGGGGGGACAGTCCATGTTGTGGCGTCGATCTCCACACGGCGAGCTTGAGGAATGATGCGGGCGATGTTTTCGACTAACCCTCCGCCAGTGATGTGAGCAAGCCCATGCAGGCCTGGGTGACCCAACCAGGGGCGTAAGAGCGGATAGTAGCATCGGTGAGGCTCGAGCAGGAGCTCGCCCAGCGAATGCTGAGACCATACCGGGATCTCAGAGAGTATCTGCCAGTCGCGTTCGCGTTCTCCGGTCAAACCGAGGCAGGCTCGAGCGAGCGTGTAGCCGTTCGTGTGTAACCCACTACTCGGCAACCCGAGGACAAGATCTCCAGCTGCGATGTGACGCCCGTCAATGATTCGATCAGTCGACACCACGCCGACCATGCAACCGGCGAGGTCGTAGGTTCCTGATTGGTAGATGCCGGGGAGCTGCGCTGTTTCCCCCCCAATGAGCGAGCAGTGCAAAGCGCGACAAGCATCGGCCATACCGTGGACGAGCTCCTCCAGGATACTCTCCTCGAGGCTGGCAGCAGCGAAGTAGTCCAGGAAGAACAGCGGCTGCGCCCCGCAGGCAAGCAGGTCGTTTGCGCTGTGATGCACGAGATCAACACCGATGCCGTAGTGGCGACCCAGTGTTGCAGCAATAAGCACTTTTGTACCGACACTATCAATCGTCGCGACCAGCGCGAGGGTACCGTTGCTTCCGGGGGCAGCAAAGAAGCCGCCAAAAAGCCCGAGCGGTCGGAGAACATCCGGACCGAATGTGCTCTCTACAGCGCGCGTGATCCGTTCTTTAGCAGTTTTCGCCCGTGCGAGATCAACCCCACTACGGGCGTAAGACAGCGGTTCCATGAGGGCTCCTCGTCATGCTGACACGGATGGCGTGGCCTCGCTGGTCAGGGTACCAAGACGACGAACGGCTAGCCGCAGGCGTCCGAGGTTTGCACTGCCAGCTGCAACGAGAACCAATGCTGTGTCCTGGTCGAGTGGTGCGACAAGCACGAGATGGCGATCAAACTCAATGATTGCCTGGCGGGGCGCACTTGCGAACTCTTGTCCCAGTGCCTCCAGCATCAAAAGCCCACTCACGGCATTTGCAGCAATCGCCTCGGCGTCAATTTCAGTTCCACTCGCTGTTGCTGCATCCACGACTAAACCGTCGGTGGTGACGACGAGTGCGGCCTCAAAACCGTAGTCCTTTTGCAACTTTTGGACGAGTTCACTGAATGTCACGTCCAACTCCTTTTCCTCTGTGCCGATCGCCTCAGCTCTCATTCTCGACTGTTGGCGGCGAAGGAGCGACGGGCATTTCGTCCCAACTCTTCATCCGCACTGTCAAGGTGTTTCATCCGTGCGCAGTCGCGGTACAACATAGCGGTCGAGCCGAGGTAGAAGCGCGACTGGGACCCGAGCATCAACGATGATGTCGTTGGCACTGTATCGCCGCTCGGCAATTGTACCCCGCTCCTCGATAAGTGCCAGGAGATTTGTTTCGCGGTACGGGATACGCAATCGAACTGAGACCGGTGTCGTGATTTCCCGTAGCGTTGCGGCAATGCGTTGCCGCAGTGCGTCCAATCCCTGACCGGTAACTGCCGAGACAAGGAGCGCGTTCGGGGGAAGCCCGAGGTCTTGGGCAAGCTGCTCGGGATCGACGTCCGGTGTCAGTAAATCGATCTTGTTCAACACAGTAATCGTTGGGTAACCATCTGCCCCGAGTTCCCGTAACACCCTACGGACGGTCGCTGCCTGTTCGGCGGCTTTGGGATGAGTGACATCCACAACATGCAGGAGCAAGTGAGCATCCAGAATCTCTTCGAGGGTGGCCCGAAATGCAGCGACAAGAGATGTTGGAAGCTTATGGATAAATCCGACGGTATCGGTCAAGAGAGCAATTTGCCCGTCTGGCAGGGCAAGCCGGCGAGTGGTGGGATCCAAGGTCGCGAACAGCTTGTCTTCGGCAAGGACAGAAGCGCCAGTCAGTGCGTTGAGGAGCGTTGACTTCCCAGCGTTGGTGTAGCCGACGAGCGACACAACAGGTAGGCGCTCTTGCCGACGCCGCTGGCGATATCGCTCACGATGCCGCCGCACATCTTCGAGCTGGCCACGGATCCAAGCGATCCGCTCGCGGGCGCGCCGGCGGTCAATTTCCAGCTGTGTCTCACCAGGCCCACGCAATCCGACTCCACCAACAGCCTGGCGGGACAAGTGAGTCCACATGCGGGTCAGGCGCGGCAAACGGTACTCCAACTGCGCCAACTCTACTTGTAAGCGACCTTCGCGGGTCTGTGCGCGCCGAGCAAAGATGTCGAGGATGAGCGCCGTACGATCGAGGACTTTCACCTGCAATGCATCCTCGAGGTGCCGGAGCTGCGCTGGACTCAGCTCGTCGTCCGCCAGGAGGACGGAAAAGTCGAGCTCACGACGAAGAGCGGCGATCTCGGCCAGCTTGCCTGGTCCGACGTAATGTCGTGGGTGGGGATGAGGCAAATGCTGCGTTACTGCGCCAACAACCTGGAGTCCGGCAGTTTCAGCCAGCTGTGCGAGTTCCGCGAGAGAGGATGCAGGATCCCAACCGTCTCGTCGCCAATGGACGTAGACGAGGAGTGCGCGCTCAACAGCCGTGGAGCGATTTGTCTCGTGCGTGGTGCTCCTCCTGTGAATGTTGAGAGTTTTGATTCGGTCCGAGGTGGGTGGTCGAGCCATCTTGCGCATAGTGTTGAGTAGAAAGGCCACCGTCCAACACGACGGTGGCTCGTGGCTGGGGAGTAGGGATTCGAACCCCAACTAGCTGATCCAGAGTCAGCCGTCCTACCGTTAGACGACTCCCCAACGACCGCGATGAAGTGTAATCGATCTGCACAACGCATGTCAAGGCTTGCAGCCGCACCCAGTGTGCGCTAGGGTTGGGGCAGGAGACGGCGCAGGATGGGAGGTGCCGTGATGCAAGTGGGATACGATCGACCGCTGTATATCTTGGCCTTCGACCATCGGAGTTCTTTTGAGGAGATGGCAGCAAAGGCCGGAATAGGCGAAGAAGAGCGGGCGGAGAAGATCCGTCAGGCGAAGCAGGTGATCTTCGAAGGGTTCGAAGTCGCGATCGCGCAGGGAGCTCCACGTGAGTCAGCGGGGATCCTCGTTGACGAGCAATACGGAGCTGAGGTGGCTCGCCGAGCGCGGGAGCGTGGTTACCTGTTCGCCATGCCGGTCGAGAAGAGTGGACAAAAGGTTTTCGACTTTGAGTATGGAGAGCAGTTTGGCGAGCACATCCTGGCCTTTGACCCGACGTTTATCAAGGCGCTCGTCCGGTACAACCCGGATGATCCCTCCGATACGAAGAAGATACAACTTGAGCGTCTCAAGCGGCTCCACGATTGGCTCCGGGAGCGGGAGCGGCGATTCCTGCTTGAGCTGCTTGTGCCGGCGACGAAGGGGCAGCTTGAGCAGGTAGGCGGAGATACCGAGCGCTATGACCGAGAAGTCCGTCCAGACCTCACCCTGCAGGCCATCGACGAGTTTTATGCGGCAGATGTTGTACCGGACATCTGGAAGATCGAGGGACTCGATCGGCGGGAAGACTGCGAGCGTATGGCAGCAAAGGTGCGGAGCGGTGGTCGCGACGCAGTGAGTTGCGTTGTGCTCGGTCGCGGTGCCGATCCGGCGCGGGTGGACCATTGGCTGCGCATGGGGGCAGGGGTGCCGGGGTACATAGGATTTGCGATCGGCCGCACGCTGTGGTGGGAAGGTGTGCAGGGCTTTTTGAACGGAACGCTGACGCGGGAAGCTGCTGCGGAGAAGATCGCGGCGAATTATCGCCGCGCAAGTGATCTCTTTGTGGAGGCTTCCCAGGCCGTCGTCCGATGAGCTAGAGCAAGGTTGAATCGCGAGCGGCACGAGCATCGAGCCACTCGATGCTCATGCCGCTCTAACAGGAGAAAGACAAAAAACCGGCTCAATTGAGCCGGTTTCTCATTCTGGTGCGGTGCCGAGGGGCGGGATCGAACCGCCGACACCGTGATTTTCAGTCACGTGCTCTACCAACTGAGCTACCTCGGCTCATGCTGCCTGAGAGCACTCGTGGGCGATAGAGGACTCGAACCTCTGACTTCCACGGTGTAAACGTGGCGCTCTACCAGCTGAGCTAATCGCCCGCGAAGTGGTGCCGAGGAAGGGATTTGAACCCCCACGCCCTTTCGGGCACTACCCCCTCAAGGTAGCGCGTCTGCCTATTCCGCCACCTCGGCACGTCCCTGCCGCCTCGGCAGCACCCTAGAGTATAGGCAGCAGCGGGGTGCGCTGTCAAGGGTTGTTGAGGGAGTCTGAGCGTCTTGTGCCGCATCGGAAACTGGGTTCATTGGAAGTGCAGATTCAAGTGTTGAGACGAGACAAGAGGCGCTTTGACCGATCCGGTTCTTCACGCGGTGCGGCTTCGAGCTCCATCATTTGACGTTGTGTGGCCTGCTGCGCATGGTGGCACGCAAGCATCCTTGGATGTTCCCAGCCTTCCAGTCACCGTTTGACCATTACAGGGAATCGTTGTGGGGTGTATCGATTCGTCTGAGAGAGTGCGTGGCGACTTGCAGAATACATTGATAAATAGACAGAGAGGAGCAATTTTTCTAGAAATCAGTCGCTCTCCTTTAAAGCTACTGCACTGTATTGTAGAAAGGTAGCTGTACGCATCAAGCAACAGCCGTCGATTGTGCGACCTTGTTCTGCTTGATGATGTGGCGCACTGGAAGGCGCTCCCGTGTAGAGGCATACTGCCTTTGTCGTATCGGCAGCCGGCGCTAAAGAACCACACGGCCATGCGCGTTCGGCTTCAAGGGCATGCAATCGCCCGAGCATACGTTTGTTGCCTTGAGTACGCAGAAGATCTTGCAGTGCATCCCGGTTCACGTGACCGTTCTGATGCGGTGGAGCTGCCACGTTTGCCGGGGTGCACTGAGGTATCCGGCGGGAGTCTGGCGTGCGATTCGGGAATGATTGAGAAGTTGGCATCGCGTCTCCTCGGCACGGGGAGATTGCAAGGCATGCGGAACCTTGGGGCGAAATCCCCAGCGTGTCTATGGTCGGCGATCATCGCAGGGAGGGGACCAGGCCCTGCTGGTCCCCTATTTTTCCGGCAGAACCTATGCTCCCGTAACCTCACGTCCTAGTCACATCATTCGGCACCTCAGGTAAAACCACGTGGAGATGCAATTCTCGGAGTTGCTTCTCGTCGAGGGGTGAGGGGGCTCCGAGCATGAGATCTTGCGCTCGTTGGTTCTTCGGGAACGCAATCACCTCGCGGAGCGAAGACTCTCCAGCAAGGATCATGACGGTTCGATCCAAGCCCGGTGCCATTCCACCGTGCGGTGGTGCCCCATACTCAAAAGCTCGCAAGAGATGTCCGAACCGTCGCTCGATCTCAGCATCGTCGTATCCCATAATGGCGAAAATCTTGTTCTGTACCTCCCGGCGGTGGATTCGAATACTCCCGGTTCCAAGTTCGTAGCCATCTGCGACCAGATCGTAGGCCTTGGCGCGCACTCGGCCGGGATCAGTGTCGAGAAGCGGAACGTCCTGGTCTAAAGGACTTGTAAACGGGTGATGCATAGCTTCCCAGCGCTGTTCTTCCTCGTTCCACTCGAAAAGTGGCGGATCGACAACCCAGCAGAAGGCGTGAACACTCTCGTTGATCAGCTTTTGTTCGCGCCCGACATGATTTCGGAGTCGGCCGAGCACATTGGCTGCGACACTCTCGACGTCTGCCACAAGCAAGACAAGGTCGCCGGGGCCGGCTCCCAGGCGCTGGGCAGTCGCCGCGATTTCCTCTGGCTGCAGGAACTTGGCGACAGGGGAGCGGGCGCTTACACGGCTCTCTTCCTCATGCAGTGCCAGCCAGACGAGTCCCTTCGCCCCGAAGGTTCGTGCCACCTCTGTCAACTGATCAAGCTGAGAGCGCGAGGCATCGGCGAAGCCGGGTACGGCGAAGCCTCGGACCACCCCCCCGTTTTCTAGGGCTGCGCGGAACACGCCAAACGAGGTTCCTCGGAACACATCGGAGACGTCTTCAATTTCCAGGCCGAACCGCAAGTCTGGCTTGTCGCTTCCATAGCGGAGCATCGCTTCCGAATAGGTGAGCCGGGGGAACGGCTTTGCGAGGAGCGGCTTTGAAGCAAAACGCTCGAAGAGCTCCGTGTAGAGACCCTCAACGAGTTCGATGACATCTTCGACATCCACGAAGGACATCTCGAGGTCAATTTGAGTGAACTCGGGTTGCCGGTCGGCGCGCAGATCCTCGTCGCGCATACAGCGGGCGATCTGGTAATAACGATCGAAGCCTGCCACCATTAACAGCTGCTTGAGCTGCTGTGGGGACTGAGGTAAGGCATAGAAATGCCCTGGGAAGATACGACTGGGAACAACGTAGTCTCGCGCACCCTCCGGCGTGCTCTTAATGAGCATTGGTGTCTCAATCTCGACGAAATCACGCTCCTCGAGGTACTGGCGAATGAAGCGCACCACTTGGTGACGAAGCAAGAGGTTACGCTGGAGGCGCGCTCGCCGCAGATCGAGGTAACGGAACTCGAGGCGTAACGACTCGTCAACATCTGTCTCTTCCGCGATCGGGAAAGGTGGCGTCTTCGCTGGGTTAAGAATCTCAATCTGGTCCGCGAGGACTTCAATTTCCCCTGTAGCGAGAGCTGGGTTGACGGTTCCCTCCGGTCGAGCGACAACCTGGCCAGTCACGGACAGGACATACTCGGCCCTGACACGCTCGGCCATCGCGTGCGCTTCGCTTGAGTGCGCCGGATTGGCCACCACCTGGGTGATCCCGTACCGATCGCGGAGATCAAGAAAGATCAACCCACCATGATCGCGCCGGCGATGGACCCAGCCTTTTAGCGTAACTGTGCGACCAACGTGTTCGCGGCGGAGTTCCCCGCACGTAGTGTAACGGCGAGTTCCGGCCTGCTGCGTCGAAGTCAGCCCATCGGTCATGCTCTTGCTCCCTTCCGGGCGCGATGAATCGTGCCCCTAAAGCCCTTCCAGATCTGTCAGCCATCGGATTGATATGCGGATGCTTCACCGAAATGGGTTCGTTCGAGTTCCAGCGTCCACATACGAAGCGCTGCCTCTGCATCGAGCGCCTGCTCAGAGGCAGCCAGCACGCTGCTCACGAGTTGCTGCAGGATCGTGTCGGCCGTTGTCTCCGGTGTCGTCCCTGCCACGTGTTGTCGTAGGGCTTCATAGCGTTCCGGATAAAGTCGTCGGAGCCGTTCGACCAGTTCTTGCGCTCGTGCAAGCGCCGGTAGTGTGAGCGGGACAACGTGACGTGGTGGCTCCTCTTCCTCCCGTTCAGCTGCCTTAATCTGTTCCCATCGTGTCAAAACGACGCCCACCGATTCGGCTTTTGTTTCTCCGAAGACATGCGGATGACGACGCACGAGCTTCTCGATCACTGCAGCGACGATGTCCTCGTAGACAAAGGTGCCTCGTTCCTCGGCCAGCTGTGCATGCATGATGACCTGCAAGAGGACATCTCCAAGTTCCTCACACAGCGCCTCGTCATCCTCACGATCAATCGCCTCCAACACCTCGTACGTCTCTTCCAGGAGGTGCCGTCGGAGGCTCTGATGTGTCTGTTCACGGTCCCAGGGGCATCCCCCTGGGGCGCGGAGTCGCGCCACGACCTGCTGCAGTGCCTCGGTCACACGCGCGTCAAGTGGATCGACCGGGGGCAGATAGACGGCGGTCGAGGCGTCGTAGTGATAATGGTCCAGCTCGTGCAACGGAACGTGCAGTACCAGCGGTGAGCTGGTACCTGCCTGGCGCACGATGCTGACAGTGACGGTTGGAGGATACAGGCGCTCCAGTGCCAGCTTGACCTGGGAGGCAAGCGGCCGATCATAGAGCTGGCCCAACAGGGCTGGTCGAAGTGGAGAGAGAGGAGACCGGCCGGCTGCGAAGGGCGCTGCTTCCAGACAGCTCACCAGTTCAAGCGCATCGACAATTTGCAGATTTGTTGCCAAGGCGTCGATGCCCAGAATCGGCAAGACTGCGTCGACAAAGCTTAGTCCGGGCACGATTGAGTACTCAATCCCGTGCTGGGGTGCATCAACCAGGAGACGGCGCACCGTCGCTTCGCCGACAAGGGGGTGACCAGGTACAGCATAAACAAGCGGAGCTCGGCGAGCCTCCTCGATGACACGACCTACAATCCGGTCATAGACCTCCTCAAAGGAGCTTGCTGCTTCGTAGAGGTCGTCGCACGACATCCAGCGGTCTGCATTGGGGAAGGACTGGGCAACTGGGTGGAGACGGGTGCGGACCAAGACGCGTGCCTCGGAAAGGGCAGCGGCAGCAGCAGCTGTAAGATGCTCAGGCGCGCCCGGCCCTAGGCCGACAATTGTGAGGCGTGCACGTGCAGACATGTCGTCACCGTGAGGAGTGGGTTGATGAATCGCCGCCGAGGCTGAGAACAGCGAGGAAGGCCTCCTGCGGGATCTCGACACTGCCGATCCGCTTCATGCGGGCCTTTCCTTCCTTTTGCTTTTCCAGTAGCTTGCGCTTCCGGGTGACATCGCCTCCGTAGCACTTGGCGAGCACATTCTTCCGAATGGCCCGGATCGTTTCGCGCGCGATGACTCGACTGCCGATCGCAGCCTGGATCGGTACGTCGAACAGCTGTCGCGGAATTAAAGAGCGAAGCTTCTCGACCAGCTCTCGCCCACGGGCGTAGGCCTGATCACGGTGGCAAATGAGCGACAGGGCGTCGACACGCCGCCCATGGACGAGGATGTCCAACTTGACCAGATCGCCGGCCCGGTAACCGATCGGTTGGTAATCCATCGATGCATAGCCCTGAGAGCGCGACTTAAGCTGATCGTAGAAGTCGACAATGAGTTCGGCCAGTGGCATGTCGACGGTCAAACGGACCCGGTCTTCACCAAAGTACTCCATTTCGACGAGCTGACCGCGCCGGCTGGTGACGAGATCCATGAGTCCGCCGATATACCGGCTGGGTGTCAAGATCGTGGCTCGTGCCCAAGGCTCACGGATCTCTTCGATCTCGCCCGCTGGCGGCATCTCGGCCGGGGAATCAATGAGTACGGTCGTGCCATCTCGTTTCACAATCTCGTATTGCACGCTAGGTGCCGTCGCCAGCAGCTCCAGCTCGTACTCGCGCTCGAGTCGTTCTTGAATGATCTCCATGTGAAGAAGTCCCAGGAAGCCGCAGCGGAAACCGAAGCCGAGTGCTTCGGATGATTCCGGTTCGAAAACCAAAGCCGCATCGTTGAGCCGAAGCTTCTCCAGAGCGTCGCGCAGCGCCTCGTAGTCGTCACTGTTCACGGGATAGAAGCTGGCGAAGACCATCGGCTTGACTGGGCGGTAACCAGGCAGTGGTTCGCGAGCTGGGCGTTGAGCGTGCGTGACGGTGTCTCCGACCTGGCAGTCACGCACAACCTTGAGCCCAGTCGCCACATAGCCAACTTCCCCAGCAGCCAAAGCTGCAACTGGTGTCATAAGCGGCCGGAACTGACCGAGTTCTAAGGCCTCCCCATTCGCGCCGCTCGCCATCATGAGAATCGGCTCACCGGTATGCAAAGTTCCGTCGACTACACGAATGTAGGCAACGACTCCCTTATACGGATCATAGTGGGAGTCAAAGATCAGTGCACGGAGAGGTGCTTCGCGATTGCCGCGCGGCGGTGGTACACGACGCACGATCGCTTCGAGGATTTCTTCGACGCCAATCCCCTCCTTTGCGGAGGCGAAGATGATCTCGTCCGGTAACAAACCGAATTGATCCATCAAGTCTTGTGCAACGCGTTCTGGCATTGCGTTCGGAAGATCGATTTTGTTGACGACGCCGATAATCGTAAGCCCGAGATCGATGGCCAGCATACCGTGGGCGAGTGTCTGGGCCTCGATCCCCTGTGTTGCATCGACGACCAAAAGCGCACCCTCGCAGGCAGCCAGACTGCGTGAAACTTCCGCTGAAAAATCCACATGTCCCGGGGTGTCGATCAGGTTCAAGACGTAAGTCTCCCCGTCACGCGCTCGATACTGCATCCGAACCGCGCGTGCCTTGATGGTGATACCTTTCTCGCGTTCGAGGTCCATGGAGTCGAGCACTTGCTCGACCATCTCCCGGTCGCTGATCGTCTGTGTGAACTCAAGGAGACGGTCAGCGAGCGTCGACTTCCCGTGGTCGACGTGCGCGATGATACTGAAGTTGCGAATTCGTTCCTGTTCCGTCATCGCCCGCTCGTCGTCCCATCGACCGCAGCATCACCGTCCAAGTATAGCTGCCACGATTTGCCTCATCGGCCGGCGAAGCATTCGCTTGAAGGTGGCGGCGAGGCGTGTGATGTCAGGTTGACCAAAGACAAGAGCAATGAGCACATAGGCTGCGAGGACGGCTGCCACTGTGTATCCAAAGGCGAAGAATTGTGCGAACGAGCGTCCGCGCGTGGGATCCGTTGCCAGCGCTAGGGGAGTTGCAAACCACAGAGTGGCTATGGTGAGCGTTGCGAGGGCTGGAAGTGCTCGCGCTAATCCTCTGAGTGTCTCGCTTAGGTTCAGGCGTACCCGTCGGTGCACAAGGAGACCGAGGACAACCATTTCGACTGTCGTTGCCAGTGCGAGACTGAGGGCCAAGCCACGATGACCGAGGACTCCGATGAGTGTGAGACTGAGCACAAGATTTGTCCCAACTGCGACGAGCGCGGCGATGACGGGCGAGCGGCTGTCCTTAAAAGCGTAGGACAGGCGTGTGAGGAGTTCCACGATTGCATAAGCGAGGAGCCCGGGTGCGAACCAACGGAGGGCCTCCGAGACCAGGTATGTCGAGGTGGCGGTGAAGGCACCGAACTGAAAAAGTGTTTGCACGATGCTGCGCGAGAATCCGCCAAAGAGTACTGTCATTGGGATCGTAATGAGAACCAGCACACGCAACGTCTGGCCAACTGTCCGTTGGAGCTGGTGGTAGTCTCCCGCTGACCGATAGCGTGTCAGGGTAGGAAAGAGAACTGTGGCTACGCTAAGCGCGAAAATACCGTGTGGGAGGAGAAATATTTGATAGGCATACTGCAATGAGGCGATGTACTGGTGGCCGATTCGCGAGGCAAGGTTGGTGGTAATCAGGAGATTTGCCTGCATGGCAGCTTGAGCAAGCAGGCGTGGTCCAAGGAGAGATAGGACATCGCGGAGGCCGGTGACAGAGCGGTCAAAGGATAGGCGAAACTGCCACCCAGTCCGGTAGAGCGCCCAAAGTTGCAGAGCCGCATAACCCGCGGCACCCACGATGACGCCGATAGCCAGGCCGTAGACACCGGCGAAAGGGGCGAGGGCGACCGTTCCGGCGATGACGCCTAGGTTATAGAGGAGCGGGGCAACTGCTGGTTCCGTAAAACGAGATTCCGACTCGAGCATAGCCTTGGCAGCGGCTCCGATTCCGAGGCACAACGGTGAGAGCATAAGCAGGCGGGTGAGATCCGCTGCCAGCGCACGGCTTTCGGGGCTGAGCCCTGGTGCAACGAGAGTACCGATCAAGCTATCTGCGGTGATCAGTACAGTTAGAGAGGCGAGCAGAAATATGGCGACCGTCATGCTCAGGAGCGTGTTGGCTAGTCGCCAAGCCGAGTGACGCTGCCCCTTCGTCAGAAGTTCAGCATAGACCGGAATGAGTGCCGAACCGAAAGCACCGCTCATCACCACAAGGAAGATGAGATCAGGGATCCGGAAGGCTGCAACATAGGCATCGTAGTCCGGTGAGGTCCCGAATCTTGCCGCGATGAGGATGTCGCGTAGTAGACCGAGGAGGCGGCTTGCGACAAACAGCGCGGCGACAACGAGCGTCGCGCGAGCGAGATGCTGCCTTTTCCGCTGCTCGACCGTCATGGAGCCTCCTGTGACTCCCGCGGTATCTTACTGGGAGCTCCGTCGTACCGGTGACCGGGAATGCTGGAGCGGCAGCGAAATCCTTTTCATGCTAGACTTTGGAGCCAGGACAACGCGTGTGTGTTCGAGAAACCAAGGGGGTAAGGAGCCTTGCCGAACACGAAATCTGCTGCGAAAGCTCTTCGTCGATCGGAGCGGCGACGTATCCGTAACCGGATGTGGCGCTCTGCGGCACGTACATTCATCAAGAAGGCGCGAAAACTCATGGAAGCCGGCGACCTCGAAGCTGCAGCGCGAGCAATTGGCGATGCGATCTCGACGCTCGATCGCGCAGCGGCGAAAGGGGTTATCCACAAGAACAATGCTGCTCGCCGGAAGTCGCGTCTAATGAAGCGCTTCAACGCTCTGGTGAAGGCGCGCCTTCAGCAACAGCAGGCATCCTGAGCAGCAAAGTCAACGTTTCGGCGATCCGGGCGACGGCCGCGCTTGTTGCCCAAAGGACAGAAGAGCGGCAACGAGCGCGGCCTCCATGTCGGGCACAATACCACGCTTAAAACCCGCGTCGATCGTGCGCAGCATCGCGAGCGCCTCGCGGGCCTGTTCGATAGTTCGCTGGCTTCGCTGCCGCCGTAGCTGCGCAATCCTCCTCGCCGCTACGCCTGTCACTGCTGCAACTACGTCGGGCGAGAGGTCTGGTTGCGTCAGCGCCGCAACCAGACCTTCGAAGTAGCCAGCGAGTTGGCCGAGCAACAATTCCGGCGGGTTTCCTGTGTCGAGGGCGCGCTCCAGCTCACGAACGATGACGTCGGACTGTCCTCGTTGCACAGCGTCGATCAGTGCCCATTCGAGCGGCGGTTCATCCGGACTCACGAACGTGCGCACGTCGGCCACGCGAATGACGGTAGCCGGATACACCGCAACAGCGAGCTTCGCCAGTTCTGTATTGATCCGGGTGAGATCCACTGA
>DAOTWO010000177.1:0-1644 GCA_034435855.1 Thermomicrobium sp.
TCGCGATCGCGGAAGATGGCGACGCCAATCAGTTCATCACGTTGCTGATCGGGCTTGAAGAGATACCCGGCCTGGAAACCCTGTACCCGGGGAGCGCGCTCCCGATCCCGCCCTTCAAAGAGCTGGCGGATTGCCTGTTCCTGCCCGGCAATCGCGCCGACAATGTCAGGTTGATCCCTCGTATCCATGGTTGCCAACGACCGGGTTGGTGATCGAACGGTAGGCTGCCAAAAGCTGGCCGCTCTCCCCGTGGTGGTTCAGGAATTCGCTGTAGAACCCCTTCTCGTAAAGGTCACCCAGAGAAAGGAAAGGGTTTGGGGAGAGGCCACTCATGAGCTGAGCGCCTTGTGCCGAAGAGACTCCGTCCTCGCCCCCGTCACCAACCGCCACGATACGGAATGGTTCGCCTGGTGGTGGCAACCTACCCGCCATGGAGCGAAACCCGTTTGGGATCGATGGTGGACTGGATACACCACTTTGCAAGAAGAGCGTGAGACTTGTCGGCGCACTTGTGAAGCCGTCGCTCATTGGTGCCCTCGCCTCAAGAATGTGCTGGCCATGAATCCACTGTGCTGGCGGAAGTTGGAATAAAGAGGGAGCGTAGAACCTTGTGAGGCGATAGGCACCATCAAGGGTGTAGATGCCCCGCTGGACACAAGGAGCTGCTCCACTCGTCGTCACGCTGGCACTCATTGTGACCTTGCCTGAAACCAGTGCTCCATTCAGTGGTGGACTCAGACAACTGCTTAGAAGAGATGTACCGGAAGTGGGCCTACGGGTTGTGTATGATGCGGCCGCAACTGGAGCCGCAGAAAATCCGACGAGCCCTACGGTGAGGAGAAGCGTGAGCACAGAAGCGAGCACAACCTGCCCTATGCTTGCCCTATACCGATGATCTCTTTGTCTCCCTTGTCCTGACTTCGTGGTCCCCCTCGAACAAAGAGCCCCGCGTCTCGCTGAGAAGTCCCGCATCGTCGATGACGACATGTGATGCCGTGCTCAACCACGCACTGGACAGTATGAGGTTCAGCCAATGATAAGATTGGCGCAGTTTCTGTTCACCACTCGTCTTACTACTGTTCAGTCGGAGAGATAGAAGGATATGCAGCTAATTCTTTTGAGCGTGGAAGGTGGATGGGATAGGCACCAGTTGTTGCGTTGGGGTATGGGAGGGACACCGTTGGTCAAAGGGAGCATCCGGCCCGTCGGATATGGCTTTCGGGTTTCTGTGGCTTGTGACAGAAGGGGATAAGCGAAGACACAGGGCCAGCTGTTTTCTGGCGAGCAACTTGCAGCAATGCCCCGCGTGGAGTCTGCGAAGTCACTCTGCCCCTGCTCTCGCTTCCGCTTTAGGTTTGCTCAATGTGATGTCCACGTGCAGCTGAGCCAAACAGGGCGATGATGCCTAGCGCACTGGCTCAACCGCTTGGACGATGACGGTCGCGAAATCATCCGGGGCCACCCCGGGTGACTGCAGGCCCAGCGCGCGATAGACCTCGCGGATCCGCGCTGCGAGTTCCTCGCGCCGCGTGCTTAGGCCGCGTACCGCCTGCTCGATCGCTGCGAGACCAAGCGCGGGCAACAGGGTGAAGTCGCCACTGAGGCTGACATCATCAATCCGTCCACCATGAGTGCGGACGATGA
>DAOTWO010000178.1:0-22676 GCA_034435855.1 Thermomicrobium sp.
CATCCCATCGTGGAGCGATGACGCTGCCCTACCAGCACATGCAGTCAGCAGGATGAGCAGAATGACTACGACAGTTCCGAAGGTCACCGACACTCTCATACCAAGGATCGATCCGCACCAGTACGGCTGTCGGCGCGTGTACCAGGCAACGAGCGCATGTCGCTGTTCCTCCGTGCTGGTCACTCAACCGGAACGTGGCGTCCCAGACAAACCAAGCGTGCTTGCCAATTCCTGGATCAGCGCGATATGTGCACGCGGCGAAGGAAGGCCAAGTCCCATCGTATTGATGCAGAGATGCGTCGCCCCGAGTTCGCGCCACGCCTCGACATCCCGCAGCCACTCGGCACGCGGTACCTGTGCGAGTGTCAGCCTCCCCTCGATCCCGAAGGCCGCTGGGTCGCGTCCGTTTGCGCGCACCCACTCCCGGAGTTCGTCAACCATCGCACGGAGCTCGGGGGTCGGTCTCCACTGCGGCATCCAACCATCTGCCACTCGGGCTGCGCGCCGTCGCGCGGGCTCCGACATGCCACCAAGCCAAATCGGGATTGGGCGCTGGACGGGAAGCGGATTGAGCCCAACGGCCGGAAGGCGGTGCCAGCGTCCCTCGTAACGCACAATCGGTTGCGTCCAGAGCAGACGCAAAACTTCAATTTGCTCTTCCTCGCGACGGCCGCGCGTGTGGAAATCCATACCAAGGGCAATGTACTCTGCCTCGTTCCAACCGACCCCAACACCCAGCCGTAAGCGACCACCAGAGAGAACATCGACCTCTGCCGCCTGCTTGGCCACCAGGACAGTCTGCCGTTGTGGCAGGATGACAACGCCTGTCACGAGTTCGAGCCGCTGTGTGACCGCCGCAAGGTAGCCGAACAGCACGAACGGCTCGTGGAACTGGTGCCCAGCATGGTATGGCCCTCTCCATCCCGGATACTGGGCAAGATCGACGCCGACCACGTGCTCGTACGTGAGAATATGGGTATAGCCGAGTTCTTCAGCAGCTTGCGCGTACTCGCGAATCACGCTCGGATCGGTTCCAATTTCCGTCTGGGGGAAGACGAGCCCAATGCGCATGACCGCTTCTCTCTGGTTCATTGCCCGGGGAGTATAGCACGGTACCAGCTCATCCGCTTAGCACGACTCTGCAAATGACATGCCCAGACAAGATCCACTCCGGAGGCAAGCACCTCCCGAGTGAGGCGGGCTCCTTGAAGTATCCGTCATCTGCGAGAATTCGGATTCCTGCTCGCCTCAGTCGGACGCGAGCGCTTGCCTGCTTTCACTCCTCCCTCACTGGAGGTGGACAACACCTCCGAAGACGATTGCTCGGGAGGCGCCAAAAGCAGAAGCTCGAGCGCCTGCTCCACCGTCTCGACCCAATGCACCGTGAGCCTTCGTGTGACAGTAGCGGGGAGGCGTGCCACCTCGGCTTGGTTTCTCGCCGGTGCAAGGAGCCCTCGAAGGCCGGCTCGCTGTGCTGCGAGCACCTTGTGTCGTAGTCCACCAACCGGCAACACGCGACCGCGCAGGGTAATCTCTCCGGTGACGGCAAGATCGCTTCGCACTGGGCGCCCTGTCAACGCCGACACGAGCGCGACGACCAGCGCAAGTCCAGCCGACGGTCCATCTTTTGGCAACGCCCCCTCAGGCAAGTGGACGTGAAGATCCATCCGTTCCGCAAAGTCCGGTGCAAGCCCAAAGTTGTCCGCATGTGCCCGCACCCAACTCAATGCCGCACGAGCCGACTCTTGCAGCACCTCACCAGCTTGACCCGTCACCTCAAGATGACCACGCCCTGGCATGGCCAGTACCTCGACCGGAACGAGCGTTCCACCAAGGAGCGTCGCGCCGAGCCCGTAGGCAACACCGACCTGCGGTTCTGGAGAGACCCCCAACTCCTGATAGGGCGCCGGGCCGAGATAACGACGCAAAACTGCCGGTGTCACCCGCCGACGTGGCAGGTCCCCATTCGCTTTCAAGCCACGCTCGACTATCTCCCGCGCCACCTTTCGACAAAGTGCTGCGAGCTGTCGTTCCAACTCGCGGACACCCGCCTCGCGCGTGTAGCCGCGGATAAGCTCGTGCCATGCCGTATCGGTCAATTCCAACGCACGCTCCGGAAGCCCATGGAGCGCAAGTTGCCGTGGCAGAAGATGACGACGTCCGATTTCTCGCTTTTCATCTTCCGTGTACCCCTCGATGACAATCGCTTCCAGCCGATCCCGGAGTGGACGCGGCAACGGCGCCAAGGAGTTGGCCGTCGCGATGAACAGTACCCGCGAGAGGTCGAGCGGCACATCAAGATAATGATCGACGAAATGCCGATTCTGCTCCGGATCGAGAACCTCAAGCAACGCAGCCGCGGGATCACCGCGATAGTCTGTCGCGAGTTTGTCGAGCTCGTCGAGCAAGATCACCGGATTGCGTGTCCCGGCGCGCCGCAGCGCCTCAACAATCCGCCCCGGATAGGCGCCAAGATAGGTGCGGCGATGACCGCGAATCTCCGCCTCATCCCGTATGCCCCCGAGACTCACTGTTACGAACCGTCGCCCTAGCGCCTCAGCAATCGAGCGTGCCAGACTTGTTTTGCCGACACCCGGCGGTCCAACAAAACAGAGAACCGTACCACTGCCGCTCTGTTCACCCGTCAAAGCACGCACGGCAAGATAGTCCAGTAGCCGCTCCTTGACTTGCTCGAGGCCAAAGTGGTCACGCTCAAGGATCGCGCGCGCCCGGGCGAGTTCCACCGTCTCCGGCGTCTCGACCGCCCAAGGAATGCTGAGGACGGTCTCAATGTAGGTGCGAGCGACGGTCGCCTCCGCTGCAGACTGCGGCATGCGTGCCAAACGGTCGATTTCCTGTTCGATCCGCTCGACCACCGCTGGAGGAGCACCGCACTCAGCCAGCCGACGACGCAGCCGTTCAGCTTCCTCACGCGCCTCATTGACTTCGTCGAGCAGGGCCGCAGGCTCGGCGCTCGGACGGCTTGGTACTGGCCCTGCAGCGGTCGGTGGCGCAACGACAGGCCGCCAGCGTGCCAACTCCCGCTCGATCAGTCGGGCAAGTTGTTCGAGCCGTTCGAGCGGATCGATTAGTTCGAGGAGGCGTTGTCGATACGGGAGGTCACGGACAAGTTGCGTGGCCAGGAGATCTGCAAAGCGATCAGGGTCATCAGTGGTCTCGAGCACGCGGAGCGTCTCGCCGTCTGGCAGACCAAGCTGTCGCTGGAGCTCGCCAGCAAGCGCACGCACGCGCTCGACTGCGGCAAATGCAGCTGGCGTCACATTCGGGAGCAGCTGCTCCACCCGAGCCTGCGGAGCAGCACCTGCCATGTCGACGGCGAGCAACCGGACACGCCGGAGCCCCTCCAAACGAACCTGCAGCCGTTGGCCAGCTTGGGGTTGGGCCTCGGCAACGCGGGCAAGCGTCCCAACTTGATGCACAAGCTGATCACCACTCCGTCCATCGGCATAGACAACCACGACGAGGGCAGCCTGCTGCTGGCGCGCGAGTTCCACCGCACGGAAGGCTTCTGCTCGCCCGATGGCGAGGGTGACAGCATTCCCCGGGAACAGCACCGCACTCTGCAGGATCAGGAGCGGATAACGAGACGCATACACATCGGCACGGCTCACACTCGCCATGCGCTGCACTCCGCTCTGTGATCGCCACCCACTCACCAGTGCACCGCAAGGAGCACTGACTCCCCTTCGGACGGCGTCAGTGTGCCAGCCCGACCAACCGTCGGCAAGCGGTCCAGTAGGGTGAGGACGGCTGGTCCATACCGCGACAATCTCAGCCAGATTCTTCTCGATCGAGAGCCAGAGACAACAGACACCGTCGTAAACGCCACCGCTCACCACCCGGGCGACAGCACTTCTGATTCTCGTGCTCCTTTTCCGATGCCCTCAGTTCGGGAAAACGTGCTGAGTTAGCACGGCGCCGGGCATGATCCGGAGGATACTCGCACAAAACGCAACACAATCCTCGGCTGATACCTCGGGAGCGCGTTGACGCCGTTCTGCGGAAGCTGCTAGAGTTGGCTACGAGGGATCGGCTGTACCGCCGATCCTCTCTGTTCGCTCGAAGATCGAGTCTGGAGCAATGGAGGGTGGAGCGATTCGACGATGATCAAGCTGCGTTTACGCCGGATGGGGAAGAAGAAGCAACCGCATTACCGTATCGTGGCTGCTGAAGCGCGCTGGCCGCGCGACGGTCGATTCATCGAAGTCATTGGGTACTACAATCCCCGTACCGATCCCTACACCCTTGAGGTGAACGTCGAGCGGGCTCGTTGGTGGCTCGAGCACGGTGCCCAACCGACCGACACTGTCCGGGCACTCCTCGTACGCGCTGGTGTGCTTCCACCGCGCCAGCGTGGTGAGGGGCAGAAGCCCGAAGCAGCTGCGCAGCAGCCTGATGCCTGAGGAGTGTGACGCGTGCAACGCCGCGACGCCTCTCGACCATCACAATGGCCACATCGCCGGGATCGATCGCCGATCGATCCTGAGCTGGCGATGCAGCGCTTGGCGACGCTGGTCCGCTACATTGCCGGGCAGCTCGTCGAGGATCCGGACGCCATTCAGATTCGCACGCGGCGCCGCGGCCGCACGGTCATCCTGCGTTTGTCGGTGCCGCACGAACAACTCGGAAAGGTAATTGGACGAGAAGGTCGGATCGCTCGTGCTATCCGCACCATGCTCAGCATCGCAGCAGTTCGGCAGGGTGTCCACGCCAGTCTCACGATCGATGACCAAGTCGAACCACAACCGTCCTCAAGCGTCTGAGCGCATTGAGCCGCCGCACCGCTTGTCGATCGGTCGCATTGTTGGCGCCCACGGTCTGCGTGGGGCCATCAAGATGCGCGTCTGGACCCATTTCCCTGAGCGGATTCCCACGCTCACTCACGTGTATCTCGACGACGAGCCAACCCCACGTCGTCTCCTTCGGGCTCAGCTTCAGGGCGACATCGCCCTCCTCCAGCTCGAAGGGATCGGAACACGCAACGATGCGGAGGCGTTGCGCGGCGCCATCGTGCGGATTGACCGCAGCCAGGCGGCGCCGCTTGCAGAGGACGAGTATTACCAGTTTGAAATCCTCGGACTGCACGTTGTCGATGAGGAAGGTCACTCTCTGGGCAACGTCATCGAAATCCTCGAGACCGGCGCGAACGATGTCTACGTTGTCCAGCGCCCCGATGGGAGTGAACTCCTGCTTCCTGCAATCCGTTCGGTCATCCTTGAGATAGACCTCGAGCGCCAACGCATGGTTGTTCGCCCGCCACGCTACTACGAAGAAGAATGACCGCGGCGCTCGCGAAGCACGCGCCACACGGCCTCGGCCGACACCCCACACGCCTGAAGTAAGACCAGCAGATGGTAGAGGAGATCGGCGGCCTCCCGAGCGAGCGGTTCTGGTTCGCCGTTCTTGGCGGCCACAATCACCTCGGCTGCTTCTTCTCCGATTTTGCGCGCGATCCGGTCGACACCGGCATTCAGGAGCGCTGTCGTATAAGATCCAGGTTGCGGCTGCGACGCCCGTGCCGCGATGATACTGGCCAACTCGTCGAGGATCGCCGCAGTCACAGGGATGGTCTCAGGCTGGGCGAGTGGTGGTGTATCGAAGCAGCTGAGACGCCCGGTATGGCAGGTCGGGCCGTGCGGTCGCACGCGTGCCAAAAGCGCGTCTCCGTCACAGTCCGCACGCAGCTCCACGAGCTCCAGCACATTTCCGGAGGTCTCCCCTTTCATCCAGAGGCGTTGCCGGCTCCGACTCCAGAAATGCACGCGTCCCGTCTCGAGCGTGCGCCGGACGGCCTCGTCGTTCGCGTAACCGATCATCCGCACCTGACCTGTCGAGACGTCTTGGACAATCAGCGGCACCAGGCCATCCGACCCAAAGTGGAGACCAGACAGGATGCGCTCAATATCGGCTTCGGTCATCATCAGCTCCCTCAGTCTGCTGGCGACAGGCTGGGTTCAGCTGCTGTGACGCCGCGTATGCTGCGCCCAACCGCGCGAGCGACGGCTGCGAGTTTCGGCATCACTGCAGCGAAGTTCTCCGGCGTGAGGGATTGCGCACCGTCGGAGAGCGCGTGATCGGGATTCGGGTGCACTTCGACGATCAGCCCGTCGGTCCCGGCAGCGATGGCAGCAAGCATCATCGGCGGAACAAGGAACCAGCGTCCGGTTCCGTGGCTCGGATCGACGATGATCGGCAGGTGGCTCAAATGCTTGACGGCTGGCACGGCGTTCAAATCGAGCGTGTTGCGCGTGAATGTCTCAAAGGTGCGGATGCCACGCTCGCAGAGGATCACCTGCTCATTCCCCTGCGCGACGATATACTCCGCCGCGAGGAGCCACTCTTCGATCTGCACCGACATCCCGCGCTTGAGCAGCACCGGCTTCTTCGCCCGGCCGACCGCTTCAAGGAGGAGGTAGTTCTGGCAGTTGCGCGCCCCAATCTGGAGCACGTCGGCGTATTCCGCCACAACATCGACGTGCTGTGGGCTCAGCACTTCGGTCACAACAGGAAGGCCTGTCTCCTCGCGAGCCTTGGCAAGCAGCTTGAGGCCTTGCTCACCCAGACCGCGGAACTCGTAGGGCGACGTGCGCGGTTTGAATGCACCACCGCGGAGCATGCTCGCGCCAGCTGCCTTCACCGCTTGCGCCGTTTCAATGATCTGCCGCTCGTTCTCGACCGAGCACGGTCCAGCAATGACCACAATCTCGTTACCGCCGATTGTCACGTCACGAACTTGAATAACCGTATCGAGTGGGTAGAACTCACGGCTGACCAACTTATAGCGCTTGCTGACACGGATCACCTCTTCGACACCGGGCAACCGCTCGAGAGCCTCTTTGAGGGTATCCGGCAGCGGCGAGCCCACCACACCGATGACCATCCGCTCAGCACCGGGTGCAAGTTTGGTCTGGAACCCGAACTCCGCAACGCGATCGATAACGGCCTGAATCTGCTCTTGCGTCGCACCCGGCTGCATCACCACGATCATCGCTCTGTCCCTCCCACTCCTTTGCGATCTTCACCGAGCATGACTGACTCTTGGCCGAACTCCGGTCGAAGGACACGGGCCCCCCGCAGGTAGACGTGTCGAATCTCGCGCGGGGATTTTTCCGTATTGACGTGCATGAGGACGCGCACCACGCCGCGCGGTGCACCGGGAACATCCATCTCGTGCGCACAGAGCAGTGGTACGTGGATCCAGCCGAGTTGCCGCGCAGCGACCGCCGGAAATGTCGCATTGAGATCGCGGGTCGTTGTGAAGATGATGCTTGCGATCTGGTCCGGATCGATCTGATTCGCCTCGACCAGCGCGAGGAGCAACTCGCGCGTCGCGCTCACGATCGCCTCAGCGGTATTGCCGTCGACTGTTGTGGCCCCGCGAATCCCACGACACAGGAGCATTGTCCCCTATGACCCCTCCCCAACCGTTACCGCGGTTTCCGCTCCACTCCGCAACCAGGCGATGAACTCCTCCGCAGTTGAAGCCCGTTCTGCTGGTGCCACCGATACCAGACGATCGAGCAAGGCGCTCCCCACAACCACCGCATCGACCAGATCGCGCACCTGGGCGACGTGTTCTGGGCGTGAGATTCCGAACCCGAGCGCCAGCGGGAGTTCGGTCACTGCACGAACGCGCTGCAAGAATGCCGGAAGATCCGCAGGCAGCCGATCGCGTGCCCCGGTGACGCCGGTGAGCGACACACAATAGATGAATCCGCTCGCGCGCGCGGCCACCTCACGGAGATGACGCTCTGTGCTCGTTGGCGCGACCATGAAGATCAAGTCACGCCCAGCCGCGCGGCAGAGCGCGTGCAGCTCATCGCTTTCGTTCGGTGGTAGATCGGGCACGATCACGCCGTCGACGCCGACCTCGACGCAGGCACGCACAAACCGCTCCAGGCCATACTGGAGCAGTGGGTTGAAGTATCCCATGAAGACAAGCGGAACGTCAACACCCTGTTCCCGTAGGCGGGCTGCGGTCTCCAGGCAGTAGCGGACCGTCACCCCGTTCTGCAAGGCTACCTGGCTTGCACGCTGAATCGTGGCTCCATCGGCAAGCGGATCGGAGAACGGAATCCCGAGCTCGACTGCACAGGCACCCCCACGGACCAGAGCCGGAACGAGCTCGAGCGCGCTCTCCCGCTCGGGGTACCCGATCGTGAGATAAGGTATGAAGCCGAGCTCACGGCGAGCCCGCAGGCGCACGAATGTTTCGTCGATTCTACTCGGCCGACCTGTCACAGTGTCACCCCCAGTGCACTGGCCACCGTATGCATGTCTTTATCGCCGCGACCCGAAAGATTGACGACGATGATTTGGTCACGCGGTCGCTGGCGCGCAAGCCGCACGGCCAGCGCGATTGCATGTGCCGACTCTAATGCTGGGATGATCCCCTCTGTCCGGCATAGCAGCTGAAACGCCTCGAGTGCCTCTGCATCCGTGATCGCATGGTACTGAGCACGACCGGTCGTCTTCAGGTACGCATGTTCCGGTCCCACGCCCGGGTAGTCCAATCCGGCAGCGATGCTGTGTGCCTCCAGGATTTGCCCGTCTTCATCCTGGAGCACGAACGAGCGCGAGCCATGCAGCACTCCCACACGTCCAGCCGTGAGACTCGCCGCATGTCGGCCGGTCTCCAGGCCCTCACCGGCCGCCTCCGCGCCATGAAGTTCCACCGTCTCGTCGTCCAGGAACCCGGAGAAAATCCCCATCGCGTTCGAGCCCCCACCCACGCAGGCGACCACAGCGTCCGGGAGACGTCCGGTCGCAGCAAGAATCTGCTCTCGTGTCTCCCGCCCAATCACCGCCTGGAAGTCACGCACGATCATCGGATACGGATGCATTCCTGCCACCGAGCCGACAAGATAGTATGTCGTTTGGACGTTCGTCACCCAGTCGCGGATCGCTTCGTTCATCGCATCTTTGAGGGTTCGACTGCCGGAGCCCACTGGGCGAACTTCCGCTCCCAACAATTTCATCCGGAAGACGTTCAGGGACTGCCGTTGCACATCGAGTTCGCCCATATAAATCACACACTGCAGACCGAGCATGGCACAGACTGTGGCGGTCGCCACGCCGTGTTGCCCCGCGCCGGTTTCAGCGATCACCCGTGGCTTGCCCATCCGTTTGGCGAGCAGTCCCTGGCCCACTGCGTTGTTGATTTTGTGTGCACCGGTATGTGCGAGGTCCTCGCGCTTGAGGAAGATCCGCGCCCCGCCAACCTTCTCGGTCAGACTTGCTGCGTAGTACAGCGGTGTGGGTCGACCGACAAACTCACGCAAGAGTCGTTCAAACTCCGCCTGGAAGGCTGGATCACGTCGCGCGTCCTCGTAGGCGGCAACGAGTTCCTCGATTGCCGGCAGCAACGTAACCGGCGCGTAGATCCCTCCAAATTCTCCAAATCGTCCCCGCTCGTCCGGAAGATTCCGTGCTCGTTGGGCAGTCGCCGTCATGGTTCCCCTCCACTTCTGGCATCATTGCTCACGGCGACGCGCGCAAAAGCCGCTCGCGCCGCCGCCACGAACGCGCGCATCGCCGCTGGATCCTTTCTTCCTCCCCTCTCGATCCCGCTTGAGACGTCCACACCGAGCGGCCGTACCACTTCGATTGCCTCTGCCACAGTCTCTGGACGGAGCCCACCAGCCAGGAGAAGCGGAAACTCCCGTGCCAGTGCCGCGGCGAGGGTCCAGTCCAGTGTCTGCCCTGTTCCCCCAGGCAGCTTCGGATGGTAGGCATCGAGCAGCACCGCAAGCGGCACCGGTTCACGCACGAAGTAGGGGGCAATCCGTGCCCGCACTGCATCCACCGTCTCCCCGGCACGCACACGTAGCGCCTTAATCACCGGCCAACCGAGCGCCTGCACGAACTCCGGGGACTCGTTTCCATGAAGCTGTACGACATCCAGTGCGAGCACCCCAGCCGTCACCACGATCTCTTCGAGCGGGGCGTCGACAAACAGACCGACCAACCGCGGCGCATTCTGCCTCTGCCGCACCACTCTACAGAGCTCGGCCGCTTCCTCGAGCGTGACGCGCCGCGGGCTCGGTGCGAAAACCAGCCCGAGAAAATCAGCTCCTGCCTCGGCTGCTGCCAGAGCGTCGTCCGGCGTGCGCATGCCGCAGAGCTTCACAAGGCCCGGCATCGCACAGCCTCCACCCCGGCGAGTTCAGCCACCGCGGCCTGACGATTCGGTGCCGTCATCAACGCCTCACCCACCAGGAGCGCGTCGACTCCAGCCGCCGCGAGTCGCTCGACATCAGACGCCCGGTGAATGCCACTCTCAGCCACAACGATCCGGTCACCTGGAACGCGTGGCGCCAGGCGCTCACTGACACTGAGATCGACCGTGAACGTGCGTAAGTCCCGGTTGTTGATCCCCACAACTCGTGCGCCGGTCTCGAGCGCCGTCTCCAGCTCCGCCTCGTCATGCACTTCGACAAGTGCCTCCATACCGAGTTCCCGCGTCGCAGCGAGGAGTTCTGCAAGCTGCAGACGATCGAGTGCTGCCACGATGAGGAGCAGCGCGTCAGCACCTGCGGCCCGAGCCTCCAGGACCTGATAGGGATCGACGATGAAGTCCTTGCGCAACACCGGGACTGGCGGCTGGCCGGCATGGGCTCGCCTCGCGACCCGCTCAAGATCCTCTAAGCTCCCATGGAAGAACGGCCCATCTGTGAGCACCGAGAGCGCTGCGGCACCGCCAGCCAAATAGTCCTCGGCAACCGTCACTGCGTCGACACCCGAAGCAAAAACCCCTCGTGAAGGTGAGGCACGCTTCACTTCAGCGATGACGCGGACTCGCTCACCGCGTAGCGCGGCAGCGAACGCAACGGGCGTCGGACGAGCCAATGCCTGCTCGCGCAGCACCGTCTCCGAGACGACGCGGCGCCTCTCTACGAGATCACCCCGCGTCCGCTCCAAGATGCGGTCGAGAATCGTCCCGGTCCGTGTCACGACGACACCTCCGCCGTGGCCAGCGCCTGCGAGAGCGCAATGAACCGCTCCAAACAGTCGAGCGCAGCCCCACTCTCAAGCGATCGCCGAGCGAGTTCGAGTCCTTCGGCAAACGATTCCGCCGCGTCTGCCGCGACAAGCGCCGCTGCCGCATTGAGGAGCGTTACCTCGCGCGCCGGTCCAGCGGCACCCTCCAACACCGCACGCACGATCCGCGCGTTCTCCTCCGCCGATCCACCGCGGAGCACTTCAGTCGGCACTCGTTGGAGCCCGAGCGCTTCTGGCTCGATGGTCATCCGCCGTACCTGGATCGACCCATTCCGCCGTACCTCATAGACGGTGGTCGGCGCAGCCAGACTGAGCTCGTCGAGACCGTCCGCAGCGTGCACCACCAGCGCGTGCTCAATTCCCAGCAGTGCGAGGACACGCGCGACCGTTTCAACCAACTCCGGCATGGCCACGCCGACCAGCTGGTGCTGGACGCGTGCTGGATTGGCGAGTGGACCAAGCACGTTGAAAACCGTCCGGAACCCGAGCTCGCGGCGCACCGGAGCCGCGTGCCGCAGTGCTGGGTGATAGCGTTGAGCGAACATAAAGCCGATTCCGACTTCCTGGACACACCGCGCAACCGCCTCCGGTCCCAGGTCAATCCGCACTCCGAGCGCCTCCAGCGTGTCCGCCGCCCCTGCCCGACTGGACATGGCACGGTTCCCATGCTTGGCAACCGGGACCCCTGCGCCGGCCACAACGAACGCCGCGGCAGTTGAGATATTGAACGTCCGGTTGCCGTCTCCCCCTGTTCCGACCACATCAACCGCCGGTCGCTTGGTGACCAGCTCTACTGGAATCATGTGCTGGCGAAGCGCCTGGACGAATCCGGCGATTTCCGTCTCCCGCTCACCCCGCATCCGCAAGGCCGTCACGAGCGCTGCAATCTGGGCCGGCGTGGCCTCGCCGGTCATCACGGCGCTCATCGCCTGTGCGGCTTCTTCGATATCAAGAACCTCACCCGCGACGATCTTCTGCAGTGCTGTGCTGATCACACCGCACCTCCCCTGAGGCTCGCCGGTTCGCGTCGATGCAGTTCGACCTGCTTGAGGAAGTTCTGGAGAAGGTCCTTCCCGACAGTGGTCAAGATCGACTCCGGATGGAACTGCACCCCTTCGACCAGTCCAGTACGGTCGCGGAGGCCCATGATGACGCCATCTTCGCTCCGCGCGCTGACGATAAGCCCTGCTGGGAGCGTCGCCTCGTCAACCATCAGAGAGTGGTAGCGAGTCGCCACGAACGGGTTGGGCAGGCCAGCGAAAACGCCCTGGCCGTCATGGACGATCTCGCTCGTCTTCCCATGCATGAGGCGCGGTGCTCGGATGATCCGGCCGCCATAGGCCGCGGCGATTGCCTGGTGCCCCAGGCAGACTCCAAGGATCGGGATTCGCCCTGCGAAGCGCTCGATCGCCGGCACCGAGACACCTGCCTCCCGCGGGGTACACGGACCAGGGGAGATAACAAGCCCGTCTGGGGCGAGCGCCTCGAGCTCCTCGACCGTGACCGCATCGTTGCGGAGCACCCTCAGTTCCGCACCTAACTCGGCCAGGTATTGGACCAGGTTGAAAGTGAACGAGTCGTAGTTATCGATGACCACAATCATCGCTCGCCTCCTCGCAACTCGCGCTCCAACTGCTCCGCGTGTTCAATGGCGCGGACGAGCGCGCGCATCTTGTGGTGGCACTCCTGGTGTTCCCGCTCGGGAATACTGTCGGCAACGATCCCCGCGCCGGCTTGCAAGGAGGCGTGGCGCCCCCGCATGACAATAGTCCGCAGCGTGATTGCGGTATCGAGATTGCCACTGAAGTCCACATAGCCGACCGCTCCGGCATAGGGACCACGTTGCTCCGACTCAAGTTCGGCGATGATTTCCATCGCTCGAATCTTCGGGGCCCCACTCACCGTTCCGGCCGGAAAACAACTGCGGAGCGCATCGAGCGCACTGAGATCATCCCGTAGGCTCCCGGTGACTTCGCTGACCAGGTGCATGACATGGCTGTACCGTTCAACCGCCATTAGGCGCGGTACACGCACCGTGCCGGGCCGGGCGACGCGGCCAATATCGTTGCGTGCCAGATCGACGAGCATGATGTGCTCGGCACGCTCCTTCTCGTCCGCCACAAGCTCCTCGGCAAGTGCAGCATCCTCCTCCGGTGTACGGCCGCGTCGGCGTGTTCCCGCGATCGGGTGGGTGAAAAGCTGTCGATCATCGACTCGCACCAGCATCTCCGGCGAGGCACCGACGAGCGCGTCCTCACCGAGGCGGAGGAAATACATGTAGGGGGAAGGATTGATGCGTCGGAGCGCCCGGTAGATAGTGAAAGGATGCGCTCCGGTCTCCAGTTCCTGACGCTGCGAGAGCACCACCTGGATGATATCGCCAGCGGCGATGTACTCCTTGGCTCGTTCGACCATTGCGACATAGGTCGCGCGATCCAGGTGCGGGTGAAGTCGCTGCTCGACCGTCGCCGGATCGACCGGCCCGCTCCCTACCGGGACAACCGCGGGTTGACGCAGGCGGTCGACCAGCCGCTCGATCCGCTCGACCGCTTCTTGATAGGCGAGTTCTACCGGCGTGCCGTCCTCGAGATGGACATGACTGACGACGGCAATCGTTCGCTCAAGGTGGTCAAAGACAAGCATCGAGTCGACAAAGAGAAAGATCGCCTCTGGCAGACCGAGTGTGTCACGAGCGGCAACCGGTACACGAGGCTCAAAATAGCGGATCGTCTCATAGCCCAAGTATCCGACCGCGCCTCCAAGAAACCGAGGCATCCCCGGTAAATGGATCGTTCGGTAGCGCTGGAGCAACCGTTCCAGGAAACGAAGCGGATCGTCGAAAGCCACAACCTGCTCATCGACAGGATGCCCGTAATAGTCCGCACCACCGAAAGAAGCGAGAGCCGATGCCGCAAGCGTGGCACGCGTTCCGGTGCTGCGCACGCGAGCGCGCCCTCGGTCGAGTTCCACAACGAGAAACGGGTCGGTGCCGATGAACGAGTACCGAGCGAGTCGCTCACCACCTTCGACACTCTCCAGAAGAAACGCGTATGGTCCTTGGGCGACCTTGAGGAACGCCGAGACAGGTGTTTCCAAATCAGCGTCCAGCTCCCGGTAGATCGGGACGACTGTCGCCTGCTGGGCCAAAATCGTGACTTCCTCGAGCGAGGGGCGATAGCGACCTGGAGATGAACGGATGAGCATCGTCGTCTCGACCATGCGCGCCTCCGGTGGATCAGCCAAATCAAAAACCTCCGTCCCGACAGGGACGGAGGTTTTCACTCCGCGGTGCCACCCTGGTTGGATGCCGCTCACGCGAGCATCCCACCTCGACCGGTACGGGATCACCGACCGCGACAGTTCGCTGGAGGTGATCCGATACCGTGCTCCAGATAACGGTGGAGCGTCCGGCGCCGCCTACTTGCACCATGCGTTCGGGGCGCAACTCCCGGATCCATTCCGTCCGGCCGTAAGCACCGACCTCGCACCACCCGCCGGCTCGCTGAGCCTCGTGCCGGACGTACTCGCTCCGTTCGTCGTCGTTCACCGTATTGTGTTGTCTTGTCCAGAGAGTCTAGCGGAGCAACTCGCCTCTGTCAAGTCACCGTCACGTCAAACTGAGGGATTGCAGATGCGTGGGCTTGCGGCATAGGCCGGTCACTCCAACGCCTCCCCAAGAGCTTGGCAACCTCTTGAGAAACCACCGCATACATTGATGCCCTACGAGTGCAGAAGGGGGAGAACGTTTTGGAAGGTGAGATCCCTTCGTCCTGCATTTTGCTTCCATAAAACGTTGAAGTCCACGAGTCTCCTCGGAGAGAGTCTCTCGCGTGAGGCCAAGGACGCAAGTAACAATCCGGAACTCAAATTCGTGGGGGGGTCAGTCGAAACGAGGACGAGCATGCACAGTTCCCAACACTAGAGCGCTGATCAACTCTCTACCACGCCAAGCGGCGCCAAACCTTAGGCAGGACAGCCCTGTTCGTCTCAGAATGTGATCTTGACACCTCATCCTTTCGCTGCTAGCCTTAGAAGGCTGAGTCAAGCATTACCGCACGAGAACGTCCGACGTGCTGATGGGACGGTAACTCGCAGGGATCTCGCGAGAGCACACCGTAAATTGGGCGTGGTCATTTTTGAGGTTGGCGGCTGATCGGAAGTGAGGAGGAGGAACGGTCATGGATGATCGTCGAACACACACTTCCGCGTTTCTTGCGCACGTGACAACCCGTCGACAGGTTCTACGAGGTGCACTTGCAGCGGGCGCTCTCGTGGCTGGAGGGTTATTGGCGAGCTGTCGGCAGGGAGCAGCGACGCCGACGGCCGCACCGGCTGGTCAGACTCCTGCCACCGGACCAACAGTTGTTTCGACGCCGGGTGCCGTGACCGAGTTTCCACGTAACGAGACATTATTTGTGGCCGGATTCCAGTGGGGACCACCAACGACCTTTAACCCGATGACACCCGGAACAGGCTGGCCGGCCGGTGGCCAATATCAGCATATCTACGAGACGCTGTTCGCATTCAATCTACTCACTGGTGGGATCGAGCCGCAACTCGGCGAGAAGCTGGAGACCCCTGACTCTGCGACGATGGTGATTACCCTCCACCAAGGGACAAAGTGGCAAGACGGGAAACCTCTCACTGCGGACGATGTCGTCTTCACGTACGAACTCGCGAAGGACCATCCAGAGGTCCCACATAATACGTTTTTCGACTATGTCAGTCAAATCACGAAGGTAGACGACCGAACAATCCGGCTTGACCTGAACAAGGAACGGCTTAATCCCGGCTTCGTGAAACAGTTCCTTGCCAGTGTCAAGATCCTTCCCAAGCACATTTGGGAGGAACGTGCCAAGTCTGGGCAAACGTTGACTGAGATCGTCGACACCGAACCGGTTGGCTCCGGACCATACAAGCTCGTCGGCTTCTCCCCTGAGCGTGTGGCCCTGCAACGTGATGACAACTACTGGGGGATCAGTGTCTTCGGGACTCCCGCTCCCAAGTACATCGTGCATCCGATCTTCAAGTCGAACGATGAAGGCAATCTCGCGCTGGAGCAGGGGCGCATTGACATCTCGCAGCAATTTGCACCGAAGATCTGGGAGATGTGGGAGAAGAAGAACCTCCCAGTTGGTACCTGGTTCAAGCAGCCCCCGTATCACGTGCCGGGTTCCATTCCACTGCTCTTCATCAATGTGCACAAGAAACCGTGGGATAATCCCACACTCCGGCGGGCGCTCGCCTACGCGATTAACTACGCGCAGATCGCCGAACTAGCGATGTCTCGGTACTCGATTACGGCTAGCTCCAGTCTGATCATTCCTGACGGTGCAGAGAAGAAATTCTACGATCAAGCCAACGTTGACCAAAACGGCTGGAAGCACGACCCGCAGCGGGCAGTGCAGATTCTCGAGCAAGAACTCGGTGCCAAGAAGGGGAACGATGGCATCTACGTCCTTCCTGACGGGACACGACTGGGCCCCTTTAAGGTCGAGTGCCCGTATGGATGGACAGACTGGCAGACAGCGCTTGAGCTTGTGGCCCAAAGCGCAAAGGATGTTGGAATCGAGATCAACACTGAGTTTCCCGATGCACCCGTCCTGTTCACACGTATTCCGAACGGTGACTTCGAGCTCGCCCTGTGGTTCGTCAATGGCGTGAGCCCTGCCAGCCCCTGGATCCGCTTTCGTGATGTGCTTGACGATCGGGGAGTCCCACCGGTCGGCCAGCAAGCATTCTGGAATTACAATCGGTATAGCAACCCGGCTGTTGCAGACCTCCTCGACCGCGCCGCGGCGTCACAGAACGAAGCGGAGCAAAAGGAGCTGTTTGCAGAACTTGATCGTATCTTTATGAAGGATGCCCCCGTTATACCGCTCATGTACCGCCCGCTCGAATTCTACGAATATAACGAATCAGTATGGACTGGTTTTCCGAATGCTGACAATCCAACCGCACCACCACAGCAATCTGGTGCAGGGATCAAGATCCTATACGTCATCAAGGCGAAAAGCTGAGAGGACTACTCCGGGATGAGCCCGTTCCAACGGTACCTCTTGACGAAAACTGGCTGGTATCTCCTCGCCTTTTTCCTCGCGATCGCGGCGAACTTCTACCTGCCGCGACTCATCCCGGGCAATCCAGTCGATGCCCTTGTCGCCCGTATGGCCGCCGGCGGCGGAGCAGAAGGCGAGGCGCTTCGCCGCATTTACCAACACTACATTAGTGAATTCGGCCTCGACCGGCCAATGTGGGAACAGTTCCTTGTGTATCTAGGTAATTTGGCCCGTGGCGACCTTGGCACGTCGTTCTCGGTCTTCCCTGCAAGGGTCAGTGACCTAATCCTCAAGGCGCTCCCCTGGACGATTGCTCTGCAGCTCCCGGCCATCCTCCTCGGATGGATTCTCGGCAACACGCTTGGGGCAATAGCCGCTTATCGCGGAGGGTGGTTTGATCGAGGTGCATTTGTGGGTTCCCTCTTCATCTCGAGCATCCCATATTACTGCTTGGCTATCATGCTGCTCTATGGATTGGCAGTCGCCCTTCCCATCTTCCCGGCCGGTGGCGGCTACTCTTACGGTCGCCTACCGACCCTTAGCTGGTCATTCCTCATGGATGCCCTGCGGCACTATTGGCTACCCTTCCTGTCGTTAGTGCTCATCTTTATCGGTGGACAGGCTGTTGGTATGCGCTCGATGGCAATCTACGAACTCAACTCTGATTACGTGAACTATGCCCGTAGTCTCGGTGTTCCTGATCGTCGGATTATCAGCTATATTTTCCGGAATGCCATGCTGCCGCAGGTGACAGGCCTCGCGCTTTCGATCGGGTCGCTCGTCGGGGGCGCTCTCATCACCGAGATCGTCTTCGGCTATCCCGGCATCGGCACACTGCTCTTCAGTGCGATCCGCCAGAATGACTACCCACTCATTCAAGGCGTGACGTTGCTGATCGTCATCGGCATTCTGCTCGCAAACTATCTTGTCGATATCGCGTATGGGCTCATCGACCCACGCGTCCGTGCGGTACAAGCCGGAGAGCGGTAGGAGACACGTGATGGACGTCGTAGCCGCCCCACAGAAGCACACCGTCGTTCGCCGCGGTCCGCTGCGCCTTTTGCTGAGTATCTTGCGGCTCGGCGGAATTGGCGTGAACGCCCGGTTTTGGGTGAGCATTGGATTACTCAGTGCAATCCTCATCTTTGGACTGCTCGGCCCTGCGCTCCTTGGCAAGCGTGATCCACTTCGCATTGTCGGTGGACTCTACGACCCACCGTCGAGTAAGGTCTGGCTTGGCACTGACAACTTCGGTCGCGACGTCTTCACCCAACTGATGTACGGAACCCGCACCTCATTGACGATCGGGCTCATCGCTGGTGCTATTGCAACCGGTATTGGGGTAGCGATCGGTACACTGGCTGGCTTCCGCGGTGGCATGGTCGAAGAAGCCTTGATGGGGTTCACAAACGTTGTCATCACCATCCCCTCTATCGTCATCCTCATTCTGCTCTCTATTGCGGTCCAGTCCCGCTCAATTCTCGCCATGGGGTTGATCATCGGAATCACAAGCTGGCCATGGACCGCACGAGCCGTGCGGGCACAAACGGCGAGCCTGCGCGCTCGTGAGCACCTCGACATAGCCCGCCTTTCCGGTGCTGGGACATTGTCACTCATTCTCTGGGATATTATTCCGTACATGTTCTCTTACATCTTCATGGCCTTCGTTTTACAGTTCGCGAGTGGCATCCTCCAAGAAGCAGCTTTGAGCTTGCTCGGCCTTGGCCCAAGCAACACGATCTCTCTCGGCATCATGCTCCACTGGTCATTGCTGTGGGAAGCAGTCCGTACAGGTGCTTGGTGGGCTTTCTTCCCACCGACACTCTTTCTCACCGTGATTGCATTCGCACTTCTCCTCTTGCAGTCGAGTCTCGATGAAATCTTCAATCCACGCCTACGGCGGAAATAGAGTGGAGCGAGATGATGCATCCGATTCTCACTGTCGATCGCGTTCACGCGGTCTATCGACTCCCAAACGGTGCCGAGGTTCATGCCGTCGATGGTGTGTCACTGAGCATCGCAGAAGGGGAGATTCTCGGCATCGTCGGGGAATCCGGCTGTGGAAAGTCAACGCTCGCGTCTGTCATCTCACTCACGGCACGGCCGCCACTCTACGTCAGCGAAGGTAGACTCATCTTCAACGGCCACAGCGTTCCCTTGACCGCACTAGACCGAGTGCCGAACGACTGGCGGGGTCGCGTTATCGCACTCCTGCCCCAGGGAGCCATGAATTCGCTCAACCCGACCCTCCGGGTCCGCGACTTCGTGGTCGACGTACTGCGCGCTCATGACCATTCTATCGACCGCCGCATCGCCATCGAGCGCGCTCGTGAGCGACTTGAGCAACTCTCTCTCCCATCCCGGGTGCTCGATTCCTACCCACACCAGCTCTCTGGTGGCATGAAGCAGCGGGTCGTGGCTGTCCTCTCGACGATCCTCAATCCGCGTGTCCTCATTGCGGACGAACCAACCTCCGCTCTGGATGTGTCCTCACAGCGTGCGCTCGTCAATCTCTTGCTTGAGCTCCTCGAACGGCAAATCATTGGAAGCATTATGTTTATTAGCCATGACCTCCCGCTGCTCAGCAACGTTGCCGATCGGATCGCCGTCATGTACGCAGGTGAACTTGTCGAACTCGGCACAACGCCCCAGATCGTACGGGCTCCTCAGCATCCGTACACTCGAGCTCTCCTTCAGGCCACCCTGGTGCCCGAGCGAACCATTCGCGGCCGGCGCATCGAAGGCATCCCTGGCCAACCGCCTGATCTACGCCAACCACCACCCGGCTGTCGCTTCCACCTGCGTTGCCCGTACGCGCTCGAACAGTGCCGACGGGAACGACCACCGCTCGAGACGATCGAGGGACGACAAGTCGCCTGCTGGTGGGTTGCACGACTGCACCGGACTGTTCCCAGCATGGAGGGATTGGCACCGTGACGGAGACCTTGCTGGAAGTTGAGGGGCTGACACGGCGGTTCGGGAGCGGACCCAACGTTGTCACAGCTGTCAAGGATGTTTCGTTCACGCTGGCCCGAGGTGAAATACTCGCCATCGTCGGCGAGAGTGGGAGCGGGAAGAGTACGCTCGCGCGACTCATCCTGCGCCTCTTACCTCCAACCGCAGGCTCGATTCGTTTCGCCGGTCTCGGAGACATTACGCGACTGCAAGGCCACAAACTTCGTCCTTTCTGGCAGCACGTGCAGGCGATTTTCCAAGACCCCTTTGCGACGTTTAATCAGTTCTTTACAGTTCGCCGCTTCCTTGAGCGTTCCCTCGGCATTCTCGACAATCCGCCGGAAGGACGCGAACGCGAGGAAGCCATTTCTGCCGCACTCCGCGCAGTAGGGCTCGAGCCGAGCGACGTCCTGATGAAGTGGCCGCATCAACTGTCCGGTGGCCAACGCCAGCGACTGATGATCGCTCGTGCGCTGCTCCTTCGCCCGAGACTCGTCATCGCCGATGAGCCGACATCTATGCTCGATGCATCGTTACGGGTAACGGTCCTGAATCTGCTCGCTGATCTCCGGCGAGAACACGAGGTATCTATCCTGTTTATCACACACGATCTTGGACAAGCTTTTTACCTTGCTGATCGATTGCTCGTGATGTATCGGGGTCAAGTCGTCGAACATGGCCCAATTGAAGCGGTGCTGAGCACTCCACAACATTCGTACACGCAGCGCCTCCTTGCTGACGTCCCACGCCTTGGTTCAGGGCGGCCGAAAATGACCTCACCCGATCGCTGGGCTCCTCGGCGGGTCCCGGCAGGCGAGTAAAACGCCGGAGTTCGCTAGGATGCTTGTCACCAGAAGGGAAGGTGTATGGCAGCTGAACGTCCGGCACCGAAGCTGCAGGTGAACGGTCGCCCTACTGTTTGGGTCGGCGCAAACTTCTGGTCACGGGCTGGCGGCCCATTCATGTGGCAGCGCTTCAACCCCGAAATCGTGCGGCAGGAACTCCGCGTGCTCGTCCAGCATGGTTTGAATGTCACACGCTCGTTCTTTTTCTGGCCTCACTTTATGCCCGAACCGGATCGACTTGATCCGATACTCGTTGATCGCTTCGCGGTCTTCCTCGATCTGTGTCACCAAGAAGGGATTAGTACTATCCCAACCTTCATCGTCGGACACATGTCAGGCGAGAATTGGGATCCCGCTTGGCGTGGACAACTCGATCTCTACCGCGATGGCTGGCTTCTTGCTCAGCAAGCTTTTTACATTCGGGAACTCGCTGCACGCTTCAAGGATCACCCAGCGATCGCTGGCTGGCTAATCTCGAACGAAGTACCGATCTACGGCGGGAGCACCGATCCTCGTTACGGGAAGAGTTGGGCAGAGCTCACTGTTCAGGCAGTCCACGCTGCCGGCGCCCGCCAGCCCGTCTCGCTTGGTGACGGTGCGTGGGGTATCGAGGTCACGGGACATGACAACGGATTTCGCTTACGCGACCTGATTCGCACGATTGACTTTGTCGGGCCACATATCTATCCAATGAGCAACGATGCGATCCGGCAGAATCTCACCGCAGCTGCCGTATGCGAGCTGTGTCATTTTGGAAAGCCTGTGATCCTCGAGGAATTCGGTTGCACAACCGACTTCGTCTCCGAATCCAACGCAGCAGCGTACTACCGGCAAGTGCTCCATTCGACGCTGCTAGCCGGTGCTGTCGGATGGATCGCTTGGAACAACACCGACTTCGATCTTCCTGATCAAGATCCATATCGCCATCACCCCTTTGAACAGCATTTCGGTCTTACTCGCGTTGACGGGCGTCCGAAAGAGCCTCTTTTAGAACTCCGCTCGTTTCGACAGATACTCGATCAGATCCAGTTCACCCGCTGCCAACGTGCTCCGACAGAGGTCGGTCTGCTCATCCCCTCGTACTTCGACACCGCCTATCCATTCACACACCCCGACGAGCGACCTGTCATGCGCCAGATCGTGCTCCAGGCCTACTGCACTGCACGACTCGCCGACCTTCCGCCGTTGGTCATGCGGGAATTGGATTTGTGGCCTTCCGTCCGTCTCCTGCTTTGCCCGTCCACCAAGGCCTTGACCGCCCCAACCTGGCAGCGTCTTGAAGACTTCGCCGCAGCGGGAGGCACTGTCTACGTCTCCTTTTTCGCCGGCTCAACCGCCACTCAACGAGGCCCGTGGTGGCCAAATCTCGACCAACGCTTTGGCGTGCGCCACCACCTCCGGTACGGCCTCGTCGCGCCTGTGGAAGATGACGAGATTGTCTTGACGTTTGAGCAACCTTTCGGGAATCTCCCCGTCGGGACTACACTCCGCATGCGAGTCGCTGGCAATGAGCACGGTCGCGCCTTCCTCCCGGTCGAGCCGGTAGAAGCCACCGTGATCGCACGTGATCAGCATGGACGCCCTGCATTGCTCGCCAGGTATGTCGGCTCCGGCCAGCTCCTCTTGATGACCTATCCGCTTGAGTACTTTGCAGCTACTCGCCCCCACGCAAACCCGGACGAAGGCACGATCGCCCTCTACAGCGCCCTCGCCCGGGAGACGCGCGCTGCGCCACCGGTCAGCATCCGCGCACCTGACATTTGGTGTGACCGACTTGTGCGCGATGATGGCACCG
>DAOTWO010000179.1:0-2108 GCA_034435855.1 Thermomicrobium sp.
ACGGCGACCTCGCGGTCGACGATCCGTGCGGTGTCCACGAGATAGCGGGCTTCGATCCGCCGTCCCAGTCGTGCTTCCAGGAGCTGATGGAGTCGTTGCAGCCGATGGCGAAGGACACGATGATAGTCGAGTCCCCACGCATATCGCGCGATGCGACCGCGGACGATGCCATCGTCGGGTGGTTGGATGTCAGGAAGCCAATAGGGAAGCCCAACACTGATAATGCTCCGTGCGGTGGGGTGAAGATTGCGCGGATCTGCGGCAACTTCGGCACGCTGCTCGTTGAACCACTCCATTCCCTGGAGAAATCCAGCGCGGATCCGTGCGCGCAGCAGTTCGGCAAGGCCGGGAAACGGCTCAGCCGTGGTCACCGCGACCAGCGTGAGACCTACCTCACGGGCAAGGGCACGAAGTTCGTCGCGTGTCAGGCGCATGATCGGGCCTCGCGTAAGAAGGCGGTGATTTCGTCACGAGAGGGGAGGGCGGCACGCGCTCCGACTGCGCGAGTGGCAAGCGCCCCCATGGCGTTGGCGAAGCGCCCGATCTCGGGGAGCGGCATCCGGAGGAGCAAACCATAAACCACGCCAGCGGCGAACGCGTCTCCGGCCCCGGTTGAATCAACCGCAGTCACCTCGAAGGCTGGCACCCGCACGATCTCCCGCCTTGTCACAAGCACGGAGCCATCGCGACCGCGGCTGATTGCTGCGAACCGTGTTGCGCCGAGTGGCATAGTCTCTTGAAGCCGCTCGACCGCGGTTTTGAGGTCGTCGAGGCCAAGAATTGCCCGGAGTTCGGCCTCGTTCCCGACTAGGACATCGTGTTGCAGCGCGAGTCGCAGGCTGCGCTCGGGTGGAAGCTCGGCCAGGTGGGTCAGCGTACCGATAAGCCGCACACGGGGAGCGATGTGTGCCGGGAGATCGACGAGAAACTGACGGAGCTCGGCGTCATCGACATCGATGACCACGAGCGGTGCGCCGAAGATGCGGTCAAGCGGGAGAGGGTCGCCCATCCGCAGGCGCGCGCCGGGGAACTCAAGAATTGTTCGTTCAGGGCCCGGTGTCACCAGAATTGTGCAACGATCGGTCATGGCTCCTGCTGAGGGTGGTACCAGGTGCACATCAAGACCCTCGTGCTGGAGCTCGCTCAAGAGGTGCCGTCCGAGAGCATCGTCTCCCACTGTTGTGACAAAGAGCGTTGGGACACCGAGACGGGCAAGCGCAACAGCGATGTTCGCTGCGGTGCCACCGCCAGCTTCAAACCGTGCGGTGACGGTTGCTCCAATACCTTCCTGGAGATGTCGGTCGAGCACGAGGAACTGGTCCCACGTCGTGGGACCGAGGACGGCGACAGCAGGTTGCGGGCGGTTCGCCGTCCCGTTGCGCACGAGGAACCCCTCGTGATCTCAGTCCCCAACAATCGGGATACTGATTTGGCGTCGAGTATGCTGCTCCGCGCCAGATCGCCGCTCGGCGAGGATCTGCTCAATCTCCTCTTTCAACGCAGGGACGATCTCGTGTTCCTCGACGCGGCGGACGATCTTCCCTTTACGGAAGATAACTCCTTTGCCACGTCCGGCTGCGACACCGACATCCGAATCCCGTGCCTCACCTGGTCCGTTGACGACGCAGCCCATGACAGCGACCTTGATGGGTTCCTTAATCGTCCGCAGGTACTCGTCGATCTCGTTGGCCAACCGGAAGAGATCAACTTCCACGCGCCCACACGTTGGGCATGCGACGAGCGTCGCGCCACGCTCGCGAAGCCCCAGGCTCTTCAAGATCTCATAGGCCACCCAAACTTCCTCGACAGGATCGGTCGTCAGCGATACGCGGATGGTGTCGCCAATACCCTCTTGAAGCAGCGTGCCGATCCCTATCGCTGAGCGGATAGCACCAGCCTTGGGAGTGCCCGCCTCAGTCACACCGAGGTGCAGCGGATAGTCGTTCAGTTTCGCCATCCGTCGGTAGGCCTCGATCATAACAGGCACTTCAAAAGCCTTAAGGGAAATCACAATGTCTCCGAAGTCGAGGTCCTCGAGAATCTTCACGTGGCTGAGTGCCGTGCGCACCATGTGCTCGGCGATCAGCTCGGTCTGGGTTGCTCCCTGT
>DAOTWO010000180.1:0-4118 GCA_034435855.1 Thermomicrobium sp.
GGGACCAGGCGTGGACCGCGGGCGACTTCAGCCAAGGGTACGCGAACGATGCCCCAGGTTGCCTGGCCACTTGGGTGTCCTCGGACAGCCACCATCACTCCATGGTCACCTTGAGCAAGTGTCTCGACCGCGGCAGCGCCGAATGCAGTGGCAAGTGTGCGGTCACGAGGTGTCGGAGTGCCGCCGCGTTGCAGGTGACCAAGGACAACCGCGCGCACTTCCGTGGGGAGCAGGGCGCTGAGCTGCTGTTGAAGGACGACGGAAATACCGCCGTACTTGCGCTGATAGGGGAGTGGACCGAGTCGCTCGTAGACAGCTCCGCCACCAATCGGTTTGGCGCCTTCCGCGACAGCGACGATCGTGAAGTGGCGTCGACGTTTCCGTCTGGCCTCGACAACTGCGACGATTCGTTCCAGGGAGAAGGGGAGCTCTGGCAGCAGGATGACATCTGCACCACCCGCGACACCGGCGTGGAGCGCGATCCAGCCGGCATCGCGCCCCATGAGTTCGACGAGCATGACACGGTGGTGACTCTCGGCGGTGGTATGGAGCCGATCGATGGCTTCCGTGGCCGTGCAGACTGCGGTGTCAAACCCGATGGTCACGGCGGTGCCGCGCACATCGTTGTCGATCGTTTTGGGTACTCCGACGACGCGGAGCCCGAGCTGGTGTAGCCGATGGGCAATGGTGAGGCTTCCTTCGCCCCCGATGACCACGAGGGCGTCGACGTCCCACTGCTCGAGTGTGGCGAGCAGTGTTCGGCTGTGGTCACGTGGCTCGGTGTCACCGAGTTCGGGATGCTGAAAGTGGAAGGGGTCAGCGCGGTTCGAGGCGCCGAGGATCGTGCCACCGCGGACGAGGAGCCCTCGTACGTCATCAAGGCCGAGCTCGCGTGCGCGGCCGAGGATTGCGCCCTCGTAGCCGTCAGCAAAGCCGACAACCTGCCACCCATAGCGGAGAAGAGCTGTCTTCACCACGGCACGGATGGCGGCATTCAGCCCTGGTGCATCGCCGCCGCCAGTGAGTACTCCGATACGGCGGATTCTCGTGGTCATGGTGCGCTCCCTGTTCGACCGCGTCTCGCCAACGCGTAGGTATACTCTGCGTCGAGGCCGAGACGGTGTGCCCCGACGAAGCCCCAGCGCATTCTACGCGAGTACGGTGTAGGACTGTGCGGTCTGGTTCCCGCGCGAGGGAGAACGAACGATGACGACGGAGCGGAAATACGTTGAGGAGCTCATCGAGCAGGAAGATGATTTCGACCGCTGGTACGTCGAGGTGATTCAGAAGGCTGAGCTCGCGGACGAGTCACCAGTGCGCGGCACGCGGGTCATCCGCCCGTACGGCTTTGCGCTTTGGGAAAACATGCAGGCGGAGCTCGACCGGCGGATCAAAGCAACCGGTGTTCAGAATGCGTATTTCCCGCTTTTCATCCCGAAGAGTTATCTCGAGCGTGAGGCCCAGCACATCCAGGGCTTCGCGCCGGAGGTTGCGTGGGTCACAAAGGGGGGCGACAAGGAACTGGAAGAGCCGCTGGCGGTACGGCCAACCTCCGAGTCGATCATTTGCCCCATGTTCGCGCGGTGGGTGCAGTCGTATCGCGATCTTCCCATTCTGATTAACCAGTGGTGCAGCGTTGTCCGCTGGGAGGAGCGCCCACGGGCGTTTTTGCGGACACTCGAGTTCCTTTGGCAGGAAGGGCATACCGTGCACGCGACGCTCGAAGAGGCGGAGGAGCGTGCACGGCTGATGCTCGAGGTCTACCGGGACTTTGTAGAGACTGAGCTTGCGATCCCGGTGATTCCGGGACAGAAGACAGAGTCGGAGAAATTCGCCGGGGCACTGCGCACCTACACCATCGAGGCCATGATGGGAGGCAAGCACTGGGCACTGCAGTCGGCGACTTCGCACAATCTCGGTGACCACTTTGGGAAGGTCTTCGAGATTACGTTCCTGGATCGTGAGGGAAAGCGCCGATTTGCCTTCAATACAAGCTGGGGGCTTTCTCACCGCACGATCGGTGCGATGGTGATGGTGCATGGGGATGATCGTGGGCTCAAGCTCCCGCCGCGTGTCGCACCGATCCAGGTGGTCATCGTGCCAATCTGGCGGAAGGACGAGGAACGCCGACAGGTCGAGGAAGCGGTCGAGCGAGTGCGGACGATGCTGCGGCGAGCCGTGCGCGTCCACGCAGATTTGCGTGACGACAAGACGCCCGGTTGGAAGTTCAACGACTGGGACCTCAAAGGCGTGCCGATCCGCCTCGAGATCGGGCCACGCGATGTGGCCAATGATCAGGTCACACTCGTTCGGCGCGATGTGCTCGGGCAGAGGCAGACAGTGCCGGTGGCGAACGTTGTCGATGCGGTGCAACGGGAACTGGATGCAGTTCAGGCAAGTCTGTACCGGGCAGCGCGCGAAATGTTGGACCGCCATACCGAAGATCTGCGGGACTACGAACGGCTCAAAGAGCGTGTGGCGAGTAACGCCGGATTCAATCGCGCCTTCTGGTGCGGGAGCGCCGAGTGTGAAGCGCGGGTGAAGGCAGAGACCAAGGCGACGATCCGTTGCATCCCGTTCGAACAGCCGACAGAGTACGAGCCCTGCCTCGTGTGCGGAGCTGGAGGGCGCTACCAAGTGATCTGGGCGCGAGCATACTGAGGTGGTGCATCGATCCAAAAGAGTGCTGCGGGCCAGGTTACCCCGGCCCGTATCGTCTCTATCATGTACGTCGTTCAGCGGAAGGGGTGGGATTCGAACCCACGAGGGGCTTACGCCCCCACACGGTTTCCAGCCGTGCGCACTCGGCCACTATGCGACCCTTCCGTGCGAGTGCCTGGCGATTTGCGCCACTAACAGAGTTTACTCGGAGAAGCGACTCTCCGACAACATGAAGCACGTCCGTAACTACCACGCCTATAAACACCCTAGTCCGCATGACACTGATACATGACTGCTCTGGCGAAAAGGGACGGATGCGGTTGGTTAAGCGCTCGCCTGGGCACCAGGTGCGAGCGACTGGACGAGAGATCAACCGAGTTGCTGAAGAAGCAAAGATGACCAAAGGTTCGTCTTATATAGAGCTTCCACCTGGGAACGCTGTCTCGTGGTGTCACGGATTGTGGGCGCACGAGTTTGCTCTGGAGGAAAGCATCGAGTCTGAAACCGGTTTCAGCAGCGAAAAGGGCTGCGGGATGACAATGAGCTCTCGACCCCGTTTGGTCCCCGGATGTGTCCGGGAGCGGTCGGAGCCCGTTTCAGCGGCGACCACCCGACGGAGACACTGTGTGTCGGGATCAGAATGGATTTGGTCGCCAGGCGAGCGAAGAAAACGCTGGAAGGTGCCCGGGCGTTTGGGGGGGTGGTGTTGAACGAGCGGGAGCGGCTGGGATGCCGGTCTCCGCTGACGGAGAGCATTCCTCGCATCGGGCATGCGCTTGACAGCCGTATCGGTCAGTTTTTACGCTACGGCTGGCTGATAGACCACCTGCGTTGCGAAGGGCGGGACAGACGGCGATGTGGCGGCGATCGGCCAGGCGGGCACTTTTCCTGTTGCTCCTCCTCGCAGCACTAATCGGGGCCGGGTGTGTTCCACGAGGAATTGGCAGTGCCGGGAGTGATGAGGCAACACGAACAGTAACCAACGAGGGAGCCGTGACTGCCACTCCCAGTGTCGGCGCATCGATGGCACAGGCGAGTGCGCAACTTTCCCAGTCGGGTGTCGTCGTGGTCGAACTGTGGTGGGGCGGTCCAACCCAGGAATTTGTGCTCGTTTTGATCGATCCGAATGGTGAAGAAATCGAGATCGGACGCTATCAGGCGAAGGAGCAACAATGGTTGCCGGTACCGGTGAATCTACCGCGTATCGCAGGGGAGCGACTCCAGGCGGGAACCTGGCGGGTGCGTTGGATGGAAGCTTCCCAACGTCGCGTCGTGGCCGAGGCCACTCTGACCGTCACCACACAAGACGTGCAACGCTGGCGTGCTGCCAGCACACCTCGCTCGGAGTCGACGCCGCTTGCGGAACAGCAGGCGACGCCAGTCGGTTCGCCTCCTGCGCAGCGACCCACGCCGACGCCAGTGCCGCCCGCTTGGGCTGCGTCCTGGCCGAGTCAGCC
>DAOTWO010000181.1:0-2018 GCA_034435855.1 Thermomicrobium sp.
CTGGCGAGTCTCTTACCAGCCTGGCGGCCGGATTGGCCAGAGCCGCTGCGGCAGCGCTTTCCCACTCGTGAGGCCTACCACAGCTGGTTCCGCTGGCTCTTGGGGATCCGTGGGGATGCTGTTCGGGCTCGTGAGCTGTCGCTGAATGCACGCGCCCGCAATGAACGTCTACCATTCAATCCGTTCGACTATCCTAGAGCGTTTACCTGGTCTCCAACAGAAAAAGAATTGAGGACCGTAGCCGCACTACTGGATAGCGGTAGTTCAAGTGGCACTGCTGTCTTTGATCCGACTGCCGGCGGAGGTTCTATCCCGCTCGAGGCCCTTCGCTACGGGTTTACAGTTTATGCGAATGAGCTAAACAGCGTAGCATCCCTGGTCTTGCTTGCAACACTTGAATACCCTGCGCGGTACGGTGAGGAGTTCTCCTCGACTATCCGTGAGTGGGGTAATCGCCTGTATGCTCTCGTTGAGGAGCGGTTAGCTCGCTTCTACGCGCCTGGTGATGCCCACGATTACCTCTGGGCCCGTACCGTGGCCTGTCCCCAGACCGGCAAGCCGATTCCTCTCTCCCCAAACTGGTGGCTTCAGCGTGATGATCGTGCCCACGTTGCGGCGCGGCTCCTTTGCCAGCCTGACTGGCCGGAGTGTCGTTTCGAGATCGTGCGCGGTGCGGAGGCCGACCGCGTCGCGGAGCAGGGGACCATCCGCCGCGGCGACGCCGTCTCTCCCTGGACCGGGCAGGTGGTCGACGGCGACTACATCAAGCGGGAGGCGCAGGCCGGTCGCATGGGCCAGCAACTCTATGCCGTCGTTGTGAAGACGGCGCGGGGTATCGACTTCCGTCCGCCGACTGAAGCTGACCTTGCTGCGGCGGCGGCCGCCGAGGCCGAGCTGGCCCGCCGCCTTCCCATCTGGCTGGCGCGCGACGTGGTGCCGGATGAGGAGATTCCGCAGGACATCAATGATCCGCGGCCACGCCGATATGGCATGACCCGCTGGCGGGATCTATTCAGCCCACGGCAGTTGCTCGCGCTTGGGACGACGGTCGAGGCGTTGCGGGCGCTGGAGCCGGAGCTGTTCGCCGCATTGCCGGCCGACCGCGCCCGGGCCGTCCTGACCTATTTGGCGCTCGCGGTGGATAAGCTAGCCGACTATAACTCACGGATGAGCCGCTGGAATTCTGGGCACCGTAGCATCGCGGGTTGCTTTGATCGCCACGACTTCAGCATGAAGTGGAGCCACGCTGAAATGGCGGTGGTGGCGGCGGGTAAGGGGCTCGACTGGGCGATCAATCAGGTAGTCGATGCCTACCGTGGGATCGCCCAGCTGACCCAGCCAGCCCGGCTGCCACTCTGGCAGCACCAGGGGCTATCCCCGGTCGAGCGCCTGCACATCACCCAGGGCGATGCCCGGAATCTTCGCCATCTCCCGGATGGCTCGGTCCACCTGGTCTGCATCGACCCGCCCTACTATGACAACGTCCAGTATGCAGAGCTTTCCGATTTCTTCTATGTCTGGCTGAAGCGTACCGCGGGGCACCTCTACCCGGACTGGTTCTCTGCGCCGCTGACTGATAAGGACAGCGAGGCAGTGGCGAACCCGGCGCGGTTCGCTGCACTGAAACGGCGCGGCCAGGCACAGGATTTGGCGCGGCGAGACTACGAGAGCAAAATGACCGCCATCTTCCGTGAGTGTGCCCGCGTCCTGCGCCCAGACGGCGTTCTGACGGTCATGTTCACCCACAAGAGGGTCGATGCCTGGGACGCGCTGGCACAGGCGCTGATCGAGGCGGGCTTCCAAGTGACTGCGTCCTGGCCAATCCACACCGAGTCGGAGCACAGTTTGCACCAGGCCAAGAAGAACGCTGCGCGTTCGACGATCCTGCTGAGCTGCCGCAAGCGCACGCCTAGCGATGGGGTTGTCTGGTGGGACGATATCAAACCGGAGCTGCGGCGGCGGGTGCGGGCCCGAGCCCAGGAATTGGCGACGTGGGGATTGCAAGGGGTCGACCTGGT
>DAOTWO010000182.1:0-9384 GCA_034435855.1 Thermomicrobium sp.
ACGTCGAGCGGGCGCGGGAATGGGTGCGGCTGAGTTGGAACGGCCGACCGTCGGTGGAAGTGGTGGGCGACCCACACGTGGATCGCGGAAGTTGTGTACTGGGGACACCCGTCGGATTCGTGGACGCGCGGTTCTCGACGCAACTTGCCGAACTGCGCCGCGCACTCCTGGAGGTGGCGGATGAGTCCTGAGGCGCTGCTCGAACGCTTCCGGCAACGGGTGCGAGCGGTGCAGCCGATCCGCCGCGAAGGGCGAGTAGTGCGCGGAATCGGGCTGACGGTGGAGGCGATCGGGCTCGACCTCGAGATTGGTGATCTGTGCCACATCTTTCCGACCTTCGCAGAGGAGGGGCGGCTGGCAGCCGAGGTAGTGGGATTTCATGACGAACGGTTGGTGTTGGTGCCGCTGGCCGAACTGCGCGGTGTCCGACATGGGAGCCGAGTGGTGCCAGCACCAGAGGCGCTGCACATACCGGTTGGCCCGGAGCTCTTGGGGCGCGTGGTCGACGGTCTCGGGCGGCCGATCGATAGGAAGGGGCCATTGCGCAGCCGGCGACGTGTGCGGCTGGGTGGCGCGCCACCGAGCCCGCTGCAACGGATGCCGATTCGGGAGATCCTCCCGACTGGCGTGCGGGCGATCGACGCCGCTCTGACCTGTGGCCGCGGGCAGCGGCTGGGAATCTTCGCCGGCTCGGGAGTGGGAAAGAGCACGTTGCTCGGGATGATTAGCCGCAAGGCCGTCTGCGACGTACGGGTGATCGCGCTGATTGGTGAGCGCGGGCGCGAGGTTCAGGAATTCATTGAACGCGATCTCGGGCCGGAAGGATTGGAGCGGGCGGTCGTCGTGGTCTCGACATCGGACCAACCGGCGTTGCTGCGGATCAAGGCGGCCTGGACGGCAACCCTGCTTGCAGAGTACTTCCGCGACCGTGGGGCGAGTGTCGTGCTCATGATGGATTCGGTGACACGCTTGGCGATGGCGCAGCGTGAAGTGGGGCTGGCGGCGGGAGAGCCGCCAGCGACCCGTGGGTATCCGCCATCGGTCTTTGCGTTGCTCCCACGGTTGCTCGAGCGAGCAGGGAACTCCGAGCGCGGAAGCATCACTGCGTTCTACACCGTGCTGGTGGAAGGGGACGATCTGAATGAGCCGATTGCCGACACGGTGCGCGGCATTCTGGACGGGCATATCGTGCTCTCGCGGGCATTGGCTGATCGGGGTCATTTCCCAGCAATCGATATCTTGGCGAGTGTGAGCCGGTTAATGCCTAACCTGGTGTCGGAGCGGCACCGGGCGCTGGCGGCGGAGCTACGCGAGCTCCTGGCTGCATACGAGAGCGCACGAGATCTCGTGGATATCGGTGCTTACGTAAGCGGAACGAATCCCGCGGTCGACCGAGCGTTGGCGCTGTTACCGGAACTCCGACGGTTTCTGCAGCAGCGGCCGGAAGAGTGCACCACGTTTGAGGAGACGCTGGCCTGGCTTGAGAAGCTCCTCACCGGCAAGCCTATGGGCTCCATCCGGTCGGTGGACGTGCAGGTGGCATAGGGGGTCAGCGCGTATGGTGCGGACCTTACGACAGCGGGCAGCACGGATGCAGCGGTTGCTGGAGTACCGCGAGCAGCTGGTTGAGGAGGCTCAGCGCCGCTTCGCAGAAGAGCAGCGCTTTGTTGCCGCGTGCGAGACAGCGTTGGCTCAGCTCGAGGCGTCGCAGCGCGCATTGGCGGTGAGCCTCGCGACCCTGGCAGGAAAATCGGTGGATGCGACGTTGCTGAGCGGCGCTGAGGCGTACCAGGCGTGGTTGTCACGACGGCGTGACGAGCGTGAGGCCGCGCTTGCGGAGGCGAAACGCCGGGCGGAAGCTGCACGTGCGGCACTGGTGGCACAGCGTCGCGAGGCGAAGAAGGTGGAGCTCGTGCGGGCGCGCTGGCTGGGCGAGGTGCGGCGAGCCGAGCTCGCGGCCGAGGCGAAGCTTCTTGACGAGATTGCGAACGGCCAAGCGGCGCGGCGGACGCTCGGTGCGGAGCGGCTGGGATAGGGGGCTGTATGGCGGGGATCACAATCCCTCCAGAGATCTTGGCGACGATGCCGGCCCGGTTTGGCATCCGCTCACCACAGCTTGGGGGACCGACTGCGAACAACACCGAGTTCTGGGCGCTCTTGGCGCAGCGCGGCGTTGTAGCGGATTCGTCAACATCCGCCGGCCGTGATCCGCTAGCCGATCTACGCGGTGTATGGCCGGTTCATGGGCCAGTGACATCGACCTTCGGGCCGCGATCGCTGCTCCCTGGCGAGCAGTTCCACACCGGCATTGATATTGGAGTTCCGGAGGGGACGCCGGTACGGGCGACGGCGAGTGGTGTCGTGCGGTTCGTCGGGAATACAGACGGGTATGGGCTGCGAGTTGAGATCGATCACGGGAACGGAGTAACCACGCTTTACGCGCACCTCAGCGAGGCGAGTGTGCTTCCCGGACAGCGGGTCGAGCGTGGCCAGACGATCGGTAAGTCGGGGAATACCGGAGCATCGACAGGACCGCACCTCCACTATGAGATCCGACAAAACGGACGGCCGATCGATCCGTGGTTGTCGCTGCCGGCGAGTGGCGCGGCTGGTCGTGGTGGGCAGAGCGTGCTGCGTTTGCCGTTTGGGAACCTGATCGTTACGACTGCGCAGCGCTACGGGCTCGATGCCGCGCTCTTGGCTGCGATGGTGAAGGTGGAGAGTGGTTTCGATCCTCGTGCGGTGTCACCAGCAGGGGCCAAGGGGCTGATGCAGCTGATCGATGGGACAGCAGCAGCGCTCGGGGTACGGGATCCGTTCGACCCGGCGCAGAACCTGGATGGTGGAGCGCGCTACTTCCGGGATCTCCTGCAGCGGTTCGGCGGTGATGTGCGACTCGCGTTAGCTGCCTACAACGCAGGGCCGAATGCGGTGCGGGAGGCCGGCGGGATTCCGCCGTATCCAGAAACGCAGCGGTATGTGGAAGCGGTGATGGCGACCTGGCAGATGCTGAGCCGGGGGAGCTGAGGGGTGCGACATGGCGGGGACGGTTAATCCGATCGGCGTGCTCACGCGGGCACTTGACGCACTCGCGTTGCGGCAACAGGTGACAGCAAGCAACGTGGCTAATGCCGAAACGCCGGGCTTCCGGGCACAGGCGGTGCGTTTCGAGGAGTTGCTTGCGTCGATGCTGACCGGCCGCTTCGCTCCGCTGCCGCTGGTACGGACAGACCCGCGACACATTGCGACGACGCCGGTTTCCGCAAGTGCGGTGCAGCCGCAAGTCGTCGAATTGACTGGAACGCGGTACCGCAACGACGGCAACAATGTGGATATCGAGCGGGAGATGGGGTTGCTCGCAGAGACAACGCTGCGTTACAGCGCGCTGAGTGAAGTGCTGGCGCGGCGATTGGCGATGCTGCGCGCGATGGCAAGCGGTGGGCAAGGCGGCTGACGCCGGATGAGGAGGTGCGGCGGTGGTCTTTCCAGTGGTCGGTCAGGGGGGTGGAGTACAGGGGGTTGCCGGGCCTCCTGGATTGCTGAGAGCACAGGGTGCTGCAGATGTCTTCCTTGCACTGTTGGCCGCCCTTTTGAGCGAAAGTCAGTGGCCAACTGACGCGCAGCACGTGGTGGGCGACGAGGACTCAGCGTCCGTGCGAGCACCAGTGCAGGACAAACGTGAAGTGGAGGGGGAAACGCCTGTATTGGCAGGGGCGCTCGCGGTGCTGGGAGCTGCCCCAGCATGGCCGGCTGCCGTGTCCGGGCAACAGGTGGAGCCGGGAGTAGTCGTGCCCCATGAGACAGAGAGTGAAGTGGCGCGCGGGGTGCCCGGCGTCGGGCAAGTGACCGCTCAGCAGGGGGTGATGCTGTCGGTACCCAAGGGTGCCGATCTCCTGTCGAAGACGAGCTCGCCGGAGCCAGCAGGTGAGCAGCTCCTCTCTAAGGCATCGACTGCTGGACTTACGGCGGTGGGTCGAGGGCAACCTCAAGTGCAGGCTCAGCGAAGCCAGGCAAGTGCGCACGAGGACCTGCTGATCAGCGACCTGACAGCGGTGCAGAGCACGCTCGCGCCTGATGCTCCAGACGCTGGCGCAGGTGTTTCGGCGGCACAGCTTGATCACGGAGGACAGGTCGGGAGCAGGGCTCCTGTCACTCGTTTCCAGGGAGTCGTACCGCGGGAAATCGATGGAGGGGTGCAAGGGGTAGCGGTTGGGCAGCAGGTTCCAACAAAAGGATTGCCATCCGCAATAGTGCGTGGTGTCGCCAACGGTGAGAGCGTGACCACAGCCGAGCATGCGGGGATCGCCGTGAAGAGCACTGCACGCAGGGATCACGGGCATGGCGCGGCGGAAGGGGCCGAGCTCGTCGGCTCTTTGTCGCCGATGAGAGGGGGCGTGGAGCAAGCGACGGTGGAGCCTGGGGGTTGGGTGGAGCCGATAGCGCAGGTCGAAGAGCAGGTGCTCCAGGCACTGGAGCGGGGCGTGCGGCAGGTGCGAGTGCGCTTGGAGCCACCGGAGCTCGGCGTGGTAGATGTGCGAGTGCGCGAAATCGGCGGGCGACTGGAGGTGACACTCGCCGCGGAGCACCCGGAGGTGCGGCAGGCGCTCGAACATGGACGCAACGGACTGCGTATGGCCTTGGCGGCGGGCGGGTTCAACGTGCAGCGGCTCGAGATTCAGCCGCTCACGGGGAGCAGTAGACAAGACCTGCTCGGTGGAGCGCCGGGTGGAAACGGGTGGGGCGGGGGGCAGCAAGGGACGGCTGGTGACCCTGGTTGGGCGCGGGAGAATGCGATGGTCTCCCACCTGCCGCCAAGGGAGGTTGCAGAGCAGGAGCGCCGTCGGAGTTTTCAGCCGGCCAGCCTTGTTGATACCTGGGCGTGAGTGTGAGGTGCAGCGATGAGTGTCAGTGGCATTGGTGGGAGCAGCGCAGGGAGTGGGATACCGGGGCAGGCAACTGGGGTCGGGAGCGCTCCGGGAGGACGGCTAGACAAGCAAGCGTTTCTGATGCTGCTGGTGGCGCAGTTGAAGAACCAAGATCCGCTCAATCCGATGCAAGACCGTGAGTTCATCGCCCAGCTGGCCCAGCTGAACGCGCTCGAGCAGTTGCAACAACTGAACGAGACAGTGGCAGCACTGGCGCAGCATGCGGCACTGGGGCAGGTGGCGGGATACCTTGGAAAAGTCGTGAGCGGTCTTGAGCGGACGAGCCGTGAGCTGGTGAGTGGCACGGTGGTGCGGGCAACGATCCTGGACGGTGCGGCGGTGCTGGAACTGGAGCGTGGAGAGCGAGTGGATGTTCGGGATGTCGTGAGTATTGCCGTGGCAGAGGAGGAGCGGTGAGGAACCAAGGATGGTGCGGATGGTGTGCTGGGGGTCACGAAGAATCTGCGCCGCCGACCTGCCTGGGGAGATGTGAGAGGGCGTGATGACGGGTGATGGAACGACGAAGGGGGACGAACCATGATGCGGTCGATGTTCTCAGCGATCTCGGGGTTGCGGGCACACCAGACCTGGATGGATGTCATTGGCAACAACATTGCTAATGTGAACACGACCGGGTTCAAGGTCGGGCGAGTGCGCTTCACGGACATTCTCAGTCAGTTGGTGCGTGGGGCGAGCGGGCCGACCGAGCAGCGGGGCGGCATTAACCCGCTTCAGATCGGGCTGGGTGCAGTGGTGGGAGCGGTTGACACGATCCACACGCAGGGGGCATTGCAACTGACGGGGAAGCCGAGCGACCTTGCGATCCAGGGAGACGGGTTTTTCGTGGTGAGTGACGGGTCTCAGACGCTCTACACCCGGGACGGCGCTTTTGATATCGGGTCGGACCTGCGGCTCGTGAATCCATCGAACGGGTTCTATGTGCTGGGTTGGCAGGCGGATGCGAACGGGAATGTTGACACAGCTGGACCGGTTGGTCCGATCACCATCCCGATTGGCCAGCAGCTCGATGCCGTGCCATCGACGCAGATCACCGTGCAGGGGAACTTGGACGCCAATCAGGATGCGGCAGCAACGCCACCGCATTATGTAACCAAGGTGAGCATTGTTGACTCGCAGGGGAAGCGACACGAGTTTTACATCCTGTTTGAAAAGACCGGACCGAATACGTGGAATTACACCATGCAGGAGGATGATCCCCGCACCGCTGCTACGGAGGACGATCCTGAATTTGCGCTGGGCGGGACGACGAACGGGACGCTGGTCTTTGATGCAGACGGGAACCTCGATGCGGCTGCGTCCTCAATCGCGGCGGTTGACTTGGATTCCAGTGGTGGCGGGGCAAGTGTGGTGAGTGTGACCCCAGACTTCAGTCGGCTCACGCAGCTTGCTGCTGCGTCCACGGCCAATGCGGCTGCGAATGGAGCTCCGGCTGGTTCGCTGACCACGTTCACTGTGAGCCAGTCGGGTGAGGTGCTGGGAATCTACTCTAATGGGGTCACCAAGGTGATTGGTCAGGTGGCGTTGGCGCTTTTTACCAACCCCGGTGGCCTAATGAAGGTGGGGGGAAATGCCTACTTGCCTACGGTCAACTCGGGTGAACCGATTATCGGCCCGGCTGACTCCGGTGGGCGCGGGAAGATTGCGAGCGGGTACTTGGAGATGTCCAACGTGGACCTGGCCCAAGAGTTTACCAGCATGATCATGGCACAGCGCGGCTTCCAGGCGAATTCGCGGGTCATCACAGCGAGCGACGAGGTTCTCCAAGAACTGGTCAATCTGCGACGGTAAGAAGGTCGAACGAAGGATTGGGGAACCAATTTTCAGGAAAAGGACCGGAAGACAGTACGCCGCGCGCGGGGGAAGGGTGAGTGTGGTGCGGTGGCCAGGGTGGCAAGTCATCCTCCTCGTGAGCTCGCTGGCGATGGCAGCGGGCGGGGGTGCGCTGTTGTTTGCGCCAGCAACTGGGGCCGCGGACGTGGTGATCACGGTGACCAGCTCCGCAGATGGTACCGGGTCGTGTACAGGCTCGGGCACGAGCCGCACCTGTCCGACGCTGCGGGCGGCGGTGATCGAGGCAAACGGCCTTACCGACCCGGTGACCATTCAGCTCGGAACAGGGACATACCAGCTCTCCATTCCGCCAGCATCCGACGATACCACAGAGACAGGAGATCTCGACGTGACAAAGCGGGGCGGTGTCCTGCGAGTGCACGGAGAGGGGAGCAATCAGACGATCATTGCGGGTGCCTGGGCAGCAGAAGAGTCCGACCGACTCATTGACATCGGCAGTGGAGCGACGGTGGTTCTGGAGGGGCTCACGCTCACGGAGGGAGAAGCGCGTCACGAAGACACGCGCAACTTTGACGGTGGAGCAGTATGGGTCGGTGGGGTGTTGCAGTTGAGTGATGTGCAGTTTGTGAGCAACAGTGCACAAAAGCATGGTGGGGCCGTCTTTGTGGCGCCAAGTGGGACGATCGTCCTCGCGCCGGACGCAGGGCAGATCGTTTTTTGGGGGAATCAGGCGGGAGCGAGTGCGGAGACGGCGGGGAACGGCGGGGCGCTGGCGGTAGCGGGGACGGTGATTCTGGACGGGACAGTGCGTCTCGTTGGGAATCAGGCCAGCGGTGTGGGCGGGGCGATCTGGGTGAAGGATGGGCGATTGGTGTTGGGGAGCCGAGTGAGCATTGGTGGTACAGGAGCAAGCGACTCCAACCAGGCAGGAGTCGATGGCGGTGGGGTAGCGGTCGAGGGTGGGCAGGTGGACCTGCAAGGGACACTGGTACAGGGGAACATCGTGCCGGGCCGTGACGGACGGGGCGGTGGTCTGTGGGTTGCGAAAGGGCAGGTGACGCTCCGTAGCGCGAGAGTGGTCGGTAACCGGGCGGGTTTGGGTGGTGGAATTGCAACTGATGAGGGAATCCTGACCCTTTTGGACACGGAAGTGCGCGAGAACGAAGCACAGCGGGATGGAGGAGGCTTGGTCATCCTCAGCCGAGGAAGCGGGCAGATTATCGGCGGGACGATTGCAAGGAATACTGCGGTAGAAGGTGGTGGTGGCGGACTCTTTAACGCGGGGACGCTTGCCCTCTCGCGTACGGTGATCGAAGGAAATACCGCCGAGGCAGGGTCAGGCGGAGGGATTCTGAACGGTGGGACGCTTGACCTCAGCTCTCCGGAGACGGTGATTGTCCGTGGCAACCGCGCTCGACTGGGGGGAGGCGTGGCAAGCGGTGGGACTGCGCGGTTGCGAAGCCTCAGTGTTCAGAACAACGAAGCAACTCAGGACGGGGGAGGCGTCTGGAACAGCGGAGAGATGCTGCTGGATGGCGCAAGCATCGAAGGAAATCAGACCGGGAGCACTGGAGGTGGAATCTACCATACCGGAAATAAGACGTTGACGGTGCAAGGGAACAGTGTGGTGCGTGGCAATCAGGCCCCACTCGACGGTGGGGGGATTGCTGCATTTGGCAAAGTGGTCTTCACTGGAGCAGCGATCGAGGGGAATCGGACAGGCGGATCTGGTGGTGGTGTCCTCGCTGCGAATCAGGCGGAGTTCCGCAGTGTCCAGCTGATCGACAACCAAGCGGCGAACGACGGCGGCGGCATGCTCGTCGCGGAAGCCGGCAAGGTCACACTGAGCGATACGGCGATTCGTCGGAGCACGGCTGGCCAGCTCGGTGGCGGGATCGCTGTGCGCAATGGGGGACAACTGGTGGCACGGGCGAGCTCGGTGACGGAGAACCAGGCGCTGTCGTACGGAGGTGGGATCGCCTCGCTCGGGTCGGTCGGTTTGACCAACGTGACGGTGAGCACTAACGTGAGCCAGCAGCGGGGCGGTGGGCTCTGGATTGGGCCGCAGGGCAGCGCGACTCTGCAGTTCGTAACGATAGCCTCCAACGCTGCAGCAGCTGGTGGTGCACTCTACAACGACGGCGGCACTGTGACGTTGCGCGGTACGTTGATCGCGGCGAGCCCCGGCGGGGGAAACTGCGGGGGGATCGCGCCGAGTTCGCAGGGGAGCAACCTGGAAGACCGTGACAGCTGTCTTCTGCGGGGAAGCGGTGACCTGGTGAATGCTGCGCCGAATCTCCAGTCATTGCAGGTGGACTCGACCTACGGCACGCTGTTCCATGCGCTTGGTTTGGGGAGTCCCGCGATCGATGCTGCAGGGACGCAGAGTTGTCCCGCGGACGACCAATTGCACACGAAGCGTCCGCAGGGGTCGGCCTGTGACATCGGTGCCTACGAGTACCCGGTACCCGAAGTCACTCCCGTGCCGTCAGCGGTCCCAACAGGCACGCCGGGAACGACGCCGATCGCGACGCCGCGCACAACCCCGACGGTAGGAGGGTCGCTTACCGGCCCGGCAACACCGGTCGTCGGTCGTGGGCCAACACCAACACCGACAATCGGTTTGCCGAATACCGGGACAGCGGAT